>JACCWN010000022.1 GCA_013697625.1 Legionella sp. | reverse complement strand
AGGCATACGACAAGGCGTCAGTCATTGGGGAGCGCAGATTTTGAGCCCCGTAGGGGGATCAAAATCAAGGGGGACCAGGACGTCCAGGGCCGCCGGAGGCATACTTGTCGCGTTGGCGAGTCGATTTTAGCCATGGATGGCTAAAATCAATCACGAGGTAGCGACACTATCGCTTCTAATCTAACAAATCAAACGGAGAGAGTATGCCCATTATTAATAAAAAAAGCATGGATATAAGCCCGATAAAAGCACAAGTTAACCCCAATGTACTGGAACAAATAGAAAATTATTGTCATTGGGCAGGCATTTATGACATCGGTTATTTTATTGAAAAAGCAGCCAACGAATTGTTTTTAAAAGATCTAGAATGGAATTTTTACAAAAAACAAATTGAAGAGCTGATTGAATCTTCTGATTAACAAATCTACTCAGCAGTTGTCGGGGGGAGTAATATAATTACCTCCTCCCGCAATTTTTTTCGCGATTTTATATTTTATATAAAGTTATATGTCGTACAGGGACTGCAAAATTAAAGGCTTTTTCTATTCTTTATCTTCCGTTTGTGATTTTTTAAAACTGATCCAATCCTGATCATTTTTGAATATGTGTTGGCAGGCTTTTTCTATAAAATAATCTCTTACGCGAATTCCTGCCCACTGGCAGTAATCAACTATTTCTTTATAAATAGATTCAGTCATTCGTATTCTAAATTGTATCTTATTTTCCGAACCAGGCTCTCGCATGATTAACATTTAACTAATCTCCTCAAGATTTAAAAGAATGTTCACAAGAGAGGCCAAAGCAGGTTTACTTATATCAAGTACGCAACCCGTGAACAAAAAAAGCACGTCATTAAACTGTTTGTTCGTTCTGACTTAAGTCAGTCAATGATCCCTTTATTCTAGCAAATTAATCAAGATTAATGGAGCACTATTTTGTGACAATATTTGTCATACAATAGACTCTACCTCTTATGTCACACTGTTGTATTGGTTGAGTAGATTACAAAATTGTTTATCCACAGGGATTTGTAGAAAATCCCAACAGCAAGGCTGCGATTATAATGACTTTATTCATTTTCATCTCCAAATCCCGTGATAAAGATAAGGCTATATATTAAAACCCTCCCTGGTTCTAACTTTTTATACTTTAATTTGATTATTTGTTGATGATTGTATAATCAACAATTTTATCATGGGGTGCAGATACTTCTACAGTATAGTCGTTGTCTGCGACCGGGGAAAATACATGGTCACATTTGTCGCCATTGTTAAATAGTGTATAATTGATTCTCACTTTTTTAAGAGTCAGTGTATGAAATTCAAAATGACCAGCCATGCTGTTTTCTGATGTTCCGTTTACAGTAAAAGCTTGTGTAGTATTGGCTTTAAGTAATTGTAATCCACCTGGTTGAATGTCACCTCCACGGAAAGAAATGCTTGAAACCAGTAGGTTGTCTGCCAATTTATTGTTAACTTTTAATACATAACCATCACATGGAAGTGCCTGGGCAAGGCCTGTTAGGAAAAAAGATGCCATGCAGGTTAATTGTATTGATTTTAATAGGTTCATTTGATTCTCCACGTTATAAAGCTGTTTTATGTCATTCATTTCACATTCATGAACTGACGCTATAAATATACAGCCATTGTGACATAATTGTCAAGATCATATTAGTTTAATTTTGAATGATATCTATAGTCAAATTTATAATGACAAGTTTTAAGAATAAAATTTGACAAATTTGCCATTTTATTTTAGTCTAAATTGATGTAAATTTATTAATTAATTATAAGATATTAGGAGTACATGATGGAATTTCAAAAATTCAAATATGATACCTACAGGCTTATACACCCAAGTCCAGTTAAAGCTACCTAACCTCTTTACTGTGACAGTATGCGCCGGGTTTATTTTTCGTTTTTTAGATAATAATAGTATAGTATGAGCGATATTTAAGGAGAAGCATTGTGTCTCAATCAAAAGATAGAGGTTTTATTTCGGAGCTGTTTAAGGACAATGAATCAGCGGAAAAAGCATATAAAAGGACGCTTAAACTTGGTTATAAATCAATTGATATTAATTTAATTATTTCAGAAGAATCGAAAAACAAATATTATGATTCTATTTTTATCAAAGAAAGAAGTGCAGTGGCTTCCAGTGGAACTTTAGGGGCAGCCGTGCTGGGGCTTGCAGCTGGAGTTGCTGCCATGAAAACTGATCTTATCATACCCGATATGGGACTCATCATCGCAGGCCCTTTAGCAACTGGATTAGCCAGCGTAGGGTTAGGCAGTTTTAATGGGGGCTTGGCAGAAATATTGGTAGGCTGGGGGATATCAGAAGATCAAGCAAAAATATATGAGATAGGTATTAAATCAGGCGGGATAGTCCTAGGGGTTGATGATTATTTACCGCATAGTACGCTACATGCTGCTTGGAAAAAGTATCATAGCAGAAGACCAAGCCTGATATGATTTTAAGGCCCACAAAGGTATGAATGGCAAGTCTTGCCCTCGGCAAGGCTTATATGCTTTCAAATACCTATACGAATAAAGCCATTATTTTGCTTCCTATAATCCAGGAATATGACTTTTTGTATTAGCCTGAACTTCGGAACCAATCTGAGCCATATGAAATATTTTTTTCAATAATTTGGGCTCAAAGGCGGCGTTTTCAAAAAAACTTTTAACAGCTGATGCAGACTCACCAGACCTTGGTTCTAAGGTACCCAGAACAAAGGCTTCTCTACAGGCTTGCTCAGGGGTTTGTTTGAGCCACTGGTGAATTTCTTGAAATGCCCCAGGATTTTTCTTTAATTCATCAAGTATATGCCCGGTATTAAGAGCTAAAAAGGCGAGAATTGCTTTACGATTGGTAAGTTTAAGATCTAGACTATATTTTTTGAAAAACAAGTCGCTATATAAAAAAGCAAGTTTTTGGGCAGGAGGGGAAGGTTCTTCATCTGCTTTATATTCAGAATTTGTAGTAACCGGTTTAAAGCCAGGATGGATAGTAATGATTGAATAGGGATTCATACCCGAAACACATTGTGGAATAGGTGACTTTCCAACAACTTTTTTGTCATTACCTAAACCTAGACTTACATCAAAACACAATGATTCAATTTCTTTTTTATAAGATTGAGCCTTAAAAAAAGCAAGAAAGTGTACGACAGCAACCAGTGGTGACACAACAAGGGTAAGGGCGACACCTAATACACCACGTGCAATTTCTAAAGGGGCGCCTATTATAGCAGCAATAATGCGAATTAATTTATATTGACGGGTATTTAGAGCTTCAATTATTAAAAGGCGAGCAAACAGAGGAAAAATCAGTAAATCTAGAATACCTTTTCTGCCTTTTTTAAGATTATAGTGTTCCCCCATGAAAACATCATATGTGTCAATGATGCCATCAAAAAACTCTTGTCGATAAATTCTGGCAAGAGGGTATTCAGAATGTTCAATAATTTCATCAAATGGATTGATAGAATCATGAAGTTCTTCCCATTGGCCAGATTCATTGGTTACTATAATACCAGACTTTTTTAAATAATGTTTAATTTTATCAAGCATGCGAGAATCCAGGTAATAATGATTGTATAATATACAATAAAATTGCAATTAAGGCAAGGTTGGAACCCTCAAAACGATGTGTTATGAGGGAGTATTTTCTGAATCTGTATGCACATGGCTCCTGTTTATTCTATCGACATTGCCTTCATAAGGCTCTTTTAAATCTCTTGCAAAGTTGTACGTTCTTTCGGTAAGGCATTGGGAAATTCAGATACAATATAAGTGATTAAAGCTTCTCTAATAAAAGCGCATAAATCTGACATGTCTGAGGAATTTTTAGCGCTGGCAAGTATTTTTAACTGCATTACATTTTCTTGAAGGGCGTTAACCTGTACAGTATTGACATTTCCATCCCATAAATTTGTGTTGTTTAATATAGAACTGAGCTTATCGCGAATTTTGGATACTGGCATAGTAAAATCAACGTAGAGGAACACAGTACCGATTAAATTGGTATCTTCAACCCGACTCCAATTTTGAAAAGATTGCTCTAAAAAGTAACTTGTTGGTACTATAAGGCGTCGCCAATCCCATAATTTAATAACCACATTTCTAAAATTTATTTCCTCAACTGTTCCAAATTCTTTTTCTATCATGATCTTATCGCCCATTTTAATAGGCTGTGTCAAAGCAATCTCTAATCCAGAAAAAATACTTCCTAATGACCGTTGTGCGGTAAAGGTTAATACCAAACCCACAACTCCAGCAGTTGTTAAAACACTGGCACCAAGGGTGCGCACATTATCAAATAATACTAAAATAGATCCTGCAGTAATAATTGATAAAATTGCATAGGCTACCCTTTTTAATATCAAAGTTTGGGTAACAATTTTTCTTCCATATATTTTCCCATTCAACTCAGCTGTATAGTGATGTAACAGCAGTTCTTCGGCAATGGATATCAATTTATATAGGGTGCCACTGATGGCACAGATGATTAAAATACTGGATAATTTGCCAAAGGCATAAGATAGCTCATTGGGTATGTCCAAATGTTGCAATAATATATTGAATAAAATTAAAAAAGTTATTGTTTTTAGAACACTGGTGAAGAAAGGAAGGATAATGCCTATGCTTGAGTATTGTTTGAATATAGTAAGTTGCCCTAAATATGCAGAAAATTTTTCTATGATTCTGGCAAAAAGCCAATATTGTCCCATACCCATCAGCACATAATAGGTTGATTCTTCAATTATGGTGGTATTGTCTGGTAATCGAAATATGGTAATCAAGGAGTCCATGTAATTTCTAAATAGAACATGCGCTAAGATCAAACTTATGAGAAGAATACTTGGGATAAACCAAACAGATTTGGTATTTTTTATAATATTTACACTGAACATAATAAAACTCTCTTTCAATGAATAATCTAGAATACATGAAAAATAAAACTGCTGTTTTAGTTCTTTCCTTTTAGAGTGCAAAGGAAAGAACCAGCAGGTTGATTCATAATTCTTTGGTACTTAACATTTTATATTAAACGTGCTCACATTACATTATCTATGAATCAAAATTAACCTTTATTTCACCTATAACAATTCTAAGCGTCATACTTCGCTAATAATGATAAAATCTCTCCAGTGAAATAGGTAGGGGAATTGAGAGTGCATCCCATGCTTTCGTCTTCAGCAATTAGTTTAAGTTTTATATCATCCAGCCAGTTTTCCAAGGCTATGACTTTTTCATAAGCCGATAAAGTAGTGTCTTTATCTAACTCACTTGGATGTCGGTAGAATTTGATAGGAATTCCAATTTTTTCATTAAACATAATATTCTCCCTCAGTTTTTGTTAAGGCTTAACTCTACATCTTCTGCTTGAGATAAAAAATACGAATTTGGCTTTCAATTATCAACCATATTGTGACAACTGTTAATAATAAAAAGTTAAGTTCAGATTCCCATATAAAGACATGGTTGTCAAATTTTATTTGACGACACCGTCATATATTAATCAATGTATGCTCAAATCTCATTACAGCCTAGAAAAGTTATTCTCCTGTATATCATGCTGATTAAAGGTCTTCTAAATGCCAAGAAAGGGCATATAAGTGGCATCTTTTCAACATTTATGATAATATATGTACCAAACTATACTTAGAGAGGCTGTATGCCTGTTTCTTTTGACAATAGAGATTATTTCAATTCCCCACCTTTGGAAGGTGAAACTTTTTATGAGATTTTAGGTGTTCCAGAAACCTCAGATGCCCGATCCATTGCATTAGCTTATAAAGATTTAATGTCAAAATACAGAACTAATATCAATGCTGAACAACTTGAACAATCAAAGGATTTGGTTTTAAAATTCCATGAGAGTTATAACTGTTTGATGGGTGAGCATAGTAGACAAATTTATGACCAGAGGCTTTATAAAGAGAAGACAACCAGGGAATTTGAGAACATATTACTACGGACCAAAGCTCTAGGCTCTAGTGAGTCTCAATCAGATAGCCTACACAACATTCTCGACTCAATCATGGCAGTCAATGATGATGGTTCTTGTATTAAACCAAACTTATTAGATGAGCTTCATAATAAAATAAACACACCTGATGACTGGATTCAGATGTACGAACTTTACCGAGTTACCTATCTACTTCAATTAAAATATAGAAGAAGAGAGTATTGTGAAAAAGCTGCTGCATTGGGCCATTTACCTGCCATGATGGAAATGATTCAAGCGATACAACGAAGTGAATACAAACCCTTTCCATCGGTTATATGGGCTGAAGTTTGCATTCAATTTATAGAGACTATTTGGTTACCAAAATGGATGAAGGAGCAACTAGCTACTGATAAAACTTTGCAATCATTACAATTTTTTTTAGGTATTGCCAAAGAAGGAAAACACTATCCGCCTGAAGGATCTATACTATATGATTTTACTATTCCTTTAGAGGTATTTAATAATTTACACCCAGGTTTTTTACAGGCATCGTTTCCTAACCTTCTCAAAGAGCACATCCATGAATTTAAACGGGATGAGCATGCAAGTCTTGAAAGCTGCTCACCTAAAGGTTTAGGACTAATTGCTACAAGTGATACTAATCCTCCTGGGCTTATCAACACAGAAGGTGCCAAAAAGAATCATGATCCAGCAGTTTCTGTATTATCTGACCAAACTGCAATTAACATTAAAATGGTTCCTGAAGATAAATCAATTCCCCCGGCGACAAAGCATGGCTATAAAGGTATGGATTGTGGCTTGGAACCTACCAACAATCAAAATAAGGAAACAATAACCAGCCTTATAAATCTTTATACAAAATACCAAAAATCTTTATCTGATTCACATACTTTTCCAAAGTCTTTTTTTCTAGAAAGTGCGGATACCAAAAAACAGCTCATTAGAACATTATTACAAAAATTACATGGATTGGACTCATTAAACCAATCTTGCGATAAAACTGATGAGGAAAAAATAAACGATTTTTACAATACTTTTAAAGATGAAGATGCTCATACTATATTGTCGCGTGACAGAAGCAATCTTGGATATAAGGTACTGAAATACACAATCGCATTATTGACTGGTGTTATACCTTATTCTATTTACTTATGTTCTTCCTATTCAAAAACAGAGGGAAATAATTTAGTTAATTGTACCAGGCAATTGCTTAAATAACGTGAGTTCTGGATAAGAACGAGAAGAAAGCCTTATGCTCACTGAACCGTTCATGCTAAGGAGGGGTGGTACCCATGCCGCGGGACGTCGGGACTGGGTAAAAATCAATTACGCGCCAGCGACTGATTATAATTATTTATGCTTTTTTCTAAATTTTTGTATGGCGCGTATCTGTGCTACCGCTCGGGCTAACTCAGCGGCTGCTAAAGAGTAATCAACATCTACATTTTTGCTGGCTATGGCGGTTTCAGCTTTGATTTTTGCCTCAAGTGCCGCAGCTTCATCAAGATGTTCTGCGCGTTCAACGACATCTGCAAGCACGGTCACACAATTAGGTTGAACTTCGAGCATGCCCCCTTGAACATAAAAAATTTCTTGTTGGCCACCAGGCAAGGTTACTCTAACCTCACCAGGCTTTAAAATAGTAAGCAAAGGGGCATGTCCTGGTATGATGCCCACCTCTCCTAATTCCCCAGTTGCAACGACTAATTCAACCAAGCCTGAAAATATTTGATTTTCAGCACTAACAATATCCAAATGCGTTGTTCTAGCCATATCGTCATGCCTCATAATGTTTTAGCTTTTGCCACAGCTTCATCTATACTTCCAACCATATAAAATGCTTGCTCAGGTAAGTCGTCGTATTCGCCTGCAAGAATGGCTTGAAAGCCTTTAATGGTATCTTTAAGAGAAACATATTTACCAGGAGAACCAGTAAACACTTCAGCAACGAAGAAAGGCTGTGATAAGAATTTTTGAATTTTACGAGCACGTGTGACCACGCGTCTATCATCTTCAGATAATTCATCCATACCTAAGATTGCAATGATGTCTTTTAACTCTTTGTAGCGTTGAAGGGTTTGTTGGACACGTCTAGCAGTATCATAATGCTCTTGGCCAACTACTAAGGGATCTAACTGTCTAGAAGTTGAATCCAAGGGATCCACTGCTGGATAAATGCCTAATTCTGCAATTTGACGTGACAAAACTACAGTTGCATCCAAGTGTGCAAAGGTGGTGGCTGGAGAGGGATCCGTCAAGTCATCTGCAGGTACATATACTGCTTGAATAGAGGTAATAGAGCCTGTTTTTGTTGAGGTAATACGCTCTTGTAACATACCCATTTCTTCGGCCAATGTTGGTTGATAACCAACAGCTGAAGGCATACGTCCTAATAAAGCGGATACTTCAACCCCCGCCAATGTATAACGATAAATATTATCTATGAATAATAATACGTCTCGACCTTCATCACGGAATTTTTCAGCCATAGTCAGTCCAGTCAAGGCAACACGCAACCGATTGCCTGGTGGCTCATTCATCTGACCATAAACCAAGGACACTTTGTCTAAAACATTAGAATCTTTCATTTCATGATAAAAATCATTACCTTCCCTTGTTCGCTCACCTACCCCTGCAAAAACAGAATATCCACTGTGCTCAATAGCTATATTACGAATAAGTTCCATCATATTGACGGTTTTTCCAACACCAGCACCACCGAACAATCCAACTTTACCACCCTTGGCAAAAGGACATAGCAGATCGATCACTTTGATACCGGTTTCAAGCAATTCTTGACTGCCTGCTTGTTCTTCATAACTGGGGGGTTTGCGGTGAATGGCCCATTGTTCTTCTGTCTCAATAGGACCTTTATCATCTATGGGGTGGCCTAAGACATTCATGATACGTCCTAAGGTTCCAACACCTACTGGAACATGGATGGGTTTTTTGGTATTTTCTACTTTTAAACCCCTTTTTAGGCCGTCTGTAGTTCCCATGGCGATTGTTCGCACCACACCACCACCCAGTTGCTGTTGAACCTCACAAATTTTACCGTTTTCAATCAGCACCAAAGCGTCATATATCTTAGGGACATTATCGATGGGAAACTCAACGTCTACGACCGCGCCAATTATTTCTACTACTGTTCCTAAATCATTACTCATCATTTATCCTCTTATAAAGCGGCTGCACCACCGACTATTTCTGCTAATTCTTGAGTAATAGCAGCTTGCCGGGCTTTGTTATAAGCCAATTGAAATTCTTTAATCAGATCGCCTGCATTATCCGTTGCACTTTTCATCGCAATCATTTTTGCAGCCTGTTCACAAGCGATATTTTCTACTACGCCTTGGTATACTTGTAATTCGATATAACGTTCAAGTAGATTATCCAATAATTCTTTTGCATCAGGTTCATAAATATAGTCCCAGTGATGTGCCAGAGCATCGTCTTCTACTGATTTTGGTAAAGGCAGTAATTGAATAACCTGTGGGCGTTGGGTCATGGTGTTGACAAATTCATTGTACACAATATGTAAAGCATCCAATCTACCTTGGTAAAAAGCATCCACCATGATCTTTACAATGCCAATCAGATCTTTAACCCCGGGTGTATCTCCCAATTGGTCAACGCTTCCTAAGATGTTTCCACCAACCCGTTTAAAAAAGGCCTGACCCTTTCTACCAATAACTGACACATCGACTTCATGTCCTTTTTCTTTCCACTGGCGGATGGCACGTATGGTTTCACGTAAGAGATTAGAATTTAATCCACCGCATAAACCTCGATCTGATGTGACTACGATGATACCTACCCGTTTGATGTCTCGTACTTCCATAAAAGGATGCCGGTATTCAGAATTTGCGCGTGCAATGTGTTTTACCACATCGTAGATTTTACTGGCATAGGGTTTTGATGCACGCATTCTTTCTTGTGTTTTACGCATCTTACTTGCGGCGACCATTTCCATAGCACGTGTAATTTTTCGAGTTTTTTTAATACTCGAAATCTTTGTACGAATCTCTTTTGCTCCAGCCATATCTCATTCGCCTATCTTATTGTAGGTTGGGACTTGGCCCAACGATTATGCTTTATTCAAACAGTTGGGCTAGCTTGGCCCAATTTATGGCTTGGAATAGTGTACCAGAGCCAGTTTGTTGAAAATTGCCCTTGCCAGGCAAAAAACAAGACATAGAATATTAAATGTTACCAACTTGCACTGCGTTTAAATTCTTCAATGGTCATTTTAATTTGAGCTTCAATGTCATTATCATAACCACCATGTTCATTGATGGTTTGTAACAAATTCGCATGTGAACTTCGCAAATAATCATGCAGGGAAGCTTCAAAGGCACTGATCTCATTTACAGGTATATCGTCTAAATACCCTTTCTCAGCTAAAAATAAAGAAATACCCATTTCAGCTACAGAAAAAGGAGAATATTGCTTTTGTTTCATTAATTCAGTAATTCGTTGGCCACGTTCTAACTGTTTACGTGTAATATCATCTAAATCAGAAGCAAACTGTGAAAAAGCTTCTAATTCACGAAATTGAGCTAAAGCTAGTCGAGTACCACCGCCTAATTTTTTCATAATTTTAGTTTGTGCAGCACCACCAACCCGAGATACCGAAAGCCCTGAGTTAATCGCAGGTCTAATTCCTGAGTTAAACAAATCCACATCTAAGAAAATCTGACCGTCAGTGATTGATATGACATTGGTTGGTACAAAGGCAGACACGTCCCCAGCCTGAGTTTCGATGATAGGAAGTGCCGTCAAGGAGCCAGTTTTACCTTTCACTCGACCATTGGTTAATTTTTCTACTTCATCAGCACTGATTCTAGATGCTCTTTCTAGAAGGCGTGAATGTAAATAAAAAATATCACCAGGATAAGCTTCACGGCCAGGTGGACGGCGTAAAAGTAATGAAATTTGTCTATAGGCCCAAGCTTGTTTAGTTAAATCATCATAAACAATCAAGGCATCTTCACCCTGCTCCATAAAATACTCACCCATTGCGCAGCCAGCATAAGGCGCTATGAACTGAAGCGCGGCTGAATCTGAAGCGCCTGCAACAACGACTATTGTATGTGCTAAAGCGCCATGCTCTTCAAGTTTACGCACCAGGGACGCCACAGAAGAGGCTTTTTGGCCTATAGCAACATAAATACATTTGATACCGGTATTCTTTTGATTGATGATGGCATCAATAGCAATTGCAGATTTACCGGTTTGACGGTCACCAATGATTAATTCACGCTGGCCACGACCTACTGGTATCATTGCATCGATTGCTTTTAAACCAGTCTGCAAAGGCTGATCAACGGATTGACGAGCAATTACACCAGGAGCAACTTTTTCAATAGGAGACATGCCGGCAGCGTCAATGGGACCTTTACCATCTATGGGATTGCCTAAAGCATCAACAACTCGCCCTAATAATCCATTACCAACGGGAACTTCAAGAATACGGCCGGTACATTTACCCTTTTGTCCTTCCACTAGATTGGCGTCACCAAGAATTACAGCACCTACGAAATCCCGCTCTAGATTTAATGCAAGCCCATAAACACCTCCGGGGAATTCGATCATTTCACCAGCCATTACATCAGCAAGACCATGTAACCGTGCAATACCGTCCATAAAACTGACAACAGTACCTTCGTTACGTGATTCTGAGACCACTTTAAATTGATCAATTTTCTTTCTGATTAAGTCACTGATTTCAGAAGGATTTAACGCTATATGTTCTGACATGAAAACTATCCTCTACATGAAGGCTCAAGCCTAAAATTTTCGGTTTACAGACCCTCAGGAAGTGGTGCACTTAACCTATCTTGCTGGTGACTGTTGTTCTGCTATAAAAAATAAATCACAGCCCCATAAAAATAATGGGCTGTTTGGCACCAATGCATTCAATACTTAACTAGTAAGAAAGCCTGACATTTGAATGTAGAATTATTTCTGAATTAAGTTCTACGCCATCAAATCAGCACTAAGTTTATTAAGCTTGCCTAAAATTGACCCATCGATCACCAAATCCCCTGCGCGCAATATAGCCCCTCCTAGCAATGAAGGGTCTATGCTTACTTTTAAAGAGACCTTACGTTGTAGGCGTTTACTCATTGAATCAACTAATTTTTGCTCTTGATCTTCCGACAATGCAGTAAAACTAACCACATCTATGCTTACAGTTTTTTCCTGTTCTGCTTTGAAGGATTCAAATAGTACTTTGATTTCTGGCAGTAGCATTAAACGTTTATTTCTGGCTAATAAGGCTACCAGATTATTGAGTGATTGGTTGCTTTCCTCAGCATATACATTTGCAATTGACTGTAATAACTCAATGTGTTGATCCACTGTGGAAGCGGGGTTTGTAATAAATTGATATGCCTCTGGTGCCAGCACAACCTGCGCTAGGATAGACAAAGTCTGAGACCACTCAGCCAGATTATTTTCAGCTAAAGCTTGTTCAAAAGCTGCTTTGGCATAAGGTCTTGCAACTGTGGTAACATCAGACATGTTAAATCTCTTCTATCAAGTTGTCGATGAGGGATCTGTTTACCTTTGAATCAACCTCACGCATAAGTATTTTTTCAGCGCCCAACACGGCTAATTTACTGACTTGTTTACGTAATTCTTCTTTTGCATGATTCATTTGTAGAAGAATTTGTTCTCCTGCAAGTTTTATTTGAATTTGAGCTTCACGCTTGGCTGACTCTTTGGCTTCTTCTAAAATCTGTGAAGCGCGTTTATTTGCTTTCTCAATGATGTCCGCTGATTGAATCTTAGCCTGCTTTAATTCGTCTTTTACACGATGCTGTGCCAATTCAAGCTCTTTGCGACCCCGTTCTGCAGCAGATAGACCATCTGCAATTTTATCTTGACGCTCTTCTAAGGCTTTGGATAAGGGCGGCCAGACCAATTTCATAGTAAATAATACAAAGGCTGCAAAAACCAACATTTGCACTACAAGTGTTAAATTAATATTCATTAAATATCTCCTGTAACAATTAGGGCGCCATAACGCCCTGTTTTTGTGTTATCAAGAACCCAAATTGTTAATGAATGGATTTGCAAAGGTAAAAAATAAAGCAATACCCACGCCTATCATCGTTACAGCATCTAGAAGACCCGCAACAATAAACATTTTAACTTGTAACATTGGAACCATTTCAGGTTGACGTGCTGAACCCTCGAGAAATTTACCACCAAGTAAACCAAACCCAATGGCCGTGCCTAAAGCACCTAAACCAATCAATAAGGCAACTGCGATGACTGTCATACCTTGAACTTGTGCTATTAAATTAGCAGCTTGCATATTTATCCCCTTTACTATGGATGATGAAAAAAAATGGTTATGGTTAATGTTAATGTTCTTCGTGTGCCAGACTAAGATAAACGATAGTCAACACCATAAAAATAAATGCCTGTAAGGTAATCACTAAAATGTGGAATATAGACCAGGCTAGGGCCAGAATAAACTGGGCTGAACCTAATGTAATAGTACCTAATAGTGATGTGGTTGCAGTATTTAAAGTTAACAAGGCAATCAAAATAAAGATTAATTCGCCAGCGTATAAGTTACCAAATAATCGCAAAGCCAAAGAAATGGGTTTGGCAATAAGCCCTACCAATTCAAGCAGCAAATTAAAAGGTATAAACAGCACATGATTGAAAGGCTGAAGAGTCAACTCTTTGATAAACCCTTTGGGGCCTTTGATTTTGATACTATAGTAAATGATCAGTAAAAATACCGATATTGAAAGTCCCAATGTCAAATTCAAATCATTGGTCGGAACAACTTTTAAATAGTGCAGTCCGCTTGATTTTGCTATCTCGGGTAAAATATCAACAGGCACTATGTCCATGAAATTCATTAAAAATACCCATAAGAATATCGTCAATGCCAAAGGACCAATGAGTTTATTTTTTCCGTGAAAAGAATCGGTTACCTGCTTATCAGCGAACTGAAGCATGAGCTCGGCAAAATTTTGGAGTTTACCAGGCACACCTGTAGTAACTCGTCTTGCACCAAAATACATTAAAAGAGACACCACGATGCCTAAACCTAAAGAGAAAAGCAGGGTGTCAAGGTTGATAGTCCAAAAACCTCCCGACTCGCCTAATCTCATATCTTTAACGTTATAAGTTAAGTATGTTAAATGATGCTTGATATAATTTGTGCTAGATATCATTTCAGCCACTTTACTTGCCTTTTTTCTTTATTACTAATAATCAATGGAGAAAACCAATGCGTCATTTGAATCAATATATAAGAGACAAAGAAAGCAAGTGGTGTAATCCTACATAGTACGAAAACTGCTGTGAATAAGAATATTGAAATAATTATTTTTAATGCTTCGCCTTTATAAAAATTTTGGACGATTTGCCTTGCCGCTTGTGCACCTTTATATTTAAACAGTTTCACAGCAAAACATGCATTTGGAATAATACAAACCAACCCTCCCAACAATGCGGAGGTAGCGGCATTGTAACTCACTGTTACAGCATACCCAGCAGCTATCAGTGCGGTTAAACTTAATTGTATTAACCATAATCTTATGATCTTATGCTTATTCAGCTGATTGTTCACATATTCACCTACTTCACCGCGCAAATTATAAATCATTCCCAATGTATAATCAATCAAGATTCCATTTTCTTATCAAATCAAGTTCATCCCAGCAATGTCATATTCCATTCGGGATAAAATGCATTAATAAAATTTTTCTGCACAGATTCACTGCTCATTCACGAGATCCTTCACGCAAAAAGATGCTTCCGGATGACCTAAGCGGATTTAATATATTATTAGACCTATTTTTGTTAAATTACATAATACAAAGTAAAAATTAAAACCAATAAAGCAGTGTAAAAAAGCTATACTGAGAGTATGGGGGCTTTTTCTATTTGTACTAAAAAGCTGATTCATTTAACCCTAAATAAGGAAACATTATGAGTGAACGAATCCAACATACCGCAGCTGCTTTACAAGAAAAAATGTTCCAACGTTACGGCGATGACTTACACCATAAACACAATAAAAATCATATGACTTACCGCAAACATTGTAAAACTCACCCCAGCCATCCTTCCCGGTTGGAAGAAGAAAGCTTGTATTTAAATGAATCAACGGGGCTCATAAGAGAATTTAAATTACGAAAAGTACGAAAACGACTGGATAAAGGCCAAATCCATTGATACAGTATACATATCCTCCTAGGTTAGCCACTTCCTGGTTTGGATAAGCAACCGATGGCCTGATTCAATCAGGCCACACTTTAGTCAACCTGATTAATAATAAATTTTTTATTCTATTAAAATTAAATATAATTTATGCTAAGACGACTGGGATTGTAATATGTCGCTGGCGCGAAACTCCTTCTAGCTCATGGTTCAAGGTCACGTGGCTTGGCCCGGGGATGCAGGGACTGCCTAAAATCAATTACAGCTAGCTACTAATTACGGAAATTATTTCTAGGCTGGAAGGTATAATACAGCAACACATTCACTACCTTGCGCACTTCCTTCACATTACGAGCAATATGTATTACTTTATTTGCTTGATAAGCCTGCACTTCACCCATCAAATAAACAGTCTCATCAGCCGTTACTATTTTAAAGGCATAGGGATCTATCGTTGAATCAGCAAAAATCTGTGTTCTAATTTTACTTGTGATCCATGTGTCCTGTAGAAGGTGAGAGGGGCCATTTCTTACCTTTAATTCATTAAATAAACGTTTATAGCCACGAAGCAAGCTTAGTTTTTGATTAAGTTCATTAAGAAAGTCAAGTGTTGGTACATGCCCTAAGATTAAAACATCACCTTTGAAAACAGCAATGTCTATATTACATCCTGACTTTTTTAGATTTACATCATTGAATAAGACCTTGGATACAGCGAGGTATAAATGATAGTCGTTTAATTTTTTATATACATGGTGTCTGTCATACACCAAAGTAGCGCCAGTCCACAAACTTCCAAGACAACCGGTTAAGAAAAAGCTTAGTACAATGAGAAGGACAAAGCATCTATTTTTATACATATTTAAAAGTGACATGTATCTTCCTGAATATGTATGCTCCGATATATCTTTCAAAGACCTATAAGAAAATGTTCAAATACAATTGGACATGAGCAGGTTAAAGGCCTTGGATATTATCAAACATTAATGAACATATTGAAAAATTTTAATTACTTTGTTGACGCCATCAACACGCCTTGCCACATCTACAGCAAGATTGGATTGTGACGGGGTGACCATACCCATTAAATAAACAATCCCCCGCTCAGTCACAATTCGAATAGAGCCTGATCCTAAGTCTTGTCTGGTTAGCATAGCAGCTCTGACTTGACTCGTAATCCATGTATCCTGACTCCTTTGAGTCAAGGTGGTTGGTGAGGCTGGAGTAATTTCGTTATAAACACGACTAACCCCTGGTGTAGTGCGGGCAATATGATAGGCTTCTTCTTTTAAAGGGATTGAGGCTTGACCCAACAATAATATGACCCTATTAAAGCTTGTGACTAAAATTCGCGAATTTTTAAACCGTGGATTTGTGACAATTTTTGTATGGATCACATGAAATAAACGCGCATCTGCCGACAGGGTATCCACACTTCGCTTATCATACACCAATCCTGCAACTGCAGCACCTGCTACAACAACTGCCACACAACCAGTTAAAAAAAGACCCATCAAGCATAGAGAACCTATTTTATGTTTGTAATTCATAAGGTAATTCCAATTTTTAGTACTGACCAAATAAAGATTGATCAATTAAATCACAAAAACAATGCAAAATGAATAAGTGCAATTCTCTTATTCGTGCAGCGCTGTCAGATGCAACCCGCAATTCAATGTCTTCTGGACCCAAATGGTTTGCAAGCACACCACCGTCACGTCCACTTAAGGCAATGGTATCCATACCGCGTTCATTTGCAGCTTGCAATGCTTGTAACATACTATCTGAATTCCCAGATGTAGTTAATAGCAGCAATACATCTTGTTCCTGCCCAAGTCCTTGAATTTGCCTAGCAAAAATCTGGCTAAAATGGTTTTCATTGGCGAATGCGCTGAGATTGGTTGCATCAGAACATAAAATAAACACTGGCAAGGCAGGCCGTTCTACTTCAAAATGATTGAGCATAGCACTGGCAAAATGCATACAATTCGCCCCTGAGCCACCATTTCCACAAATTAAAATTTTGCCATTAGAGAGCAAACAGGTAACTAGCCGCTGAGCAGCTTTGGCAATCATATCAGACAATGCGTCAGCAACGGCAATTTTAGTTTCAATGTTTAAGCCAAACAGATGTCTAACCCTTTCTTCCAAATCAATCATGTTAACAACCTTAAATTAATAATCCACACCGAAGGCATCTTTTAACCAAGTGATATGACCTGAGTGCCCATCCAGGCTTATCACATCAAAACGAAGAGGATTTTGCTCGTGGAGCCTATTTTTGGTTAAAAAATGTGATGCAGCCTTCATTATCTTTTGTTTTTTAGCATTGGTGATACTCACTATGCCACCACCAAACTGAGTATGCGCGCGAGCTCGCACTTCTACAAATACCAGATAAGATTTGTCTCGCATAATCAAATCGATTTCCCCTAAAGAACAATTATAATTACGCACCACCAACCTAAGCCCTTGCCCATATAAATAGACAAAAGCTTTCTCTTCGGCAATCTGTCCAATTTTCTGACTCATTATACCTTACCCCAAGGAATGTGCTAACCCATGTTTAAATTGACCCCATTCTAAAACCCGTGCAACTTGTTGGGTAGATTTTAGGTATAAAATACTTTCTGTGTTGGTTTCTTCAGCTGGGAATAATAACAACTGGTTAAATTGTGTTGCCAATGCAATACTGTCCATGCCCAAAGCATACAGTCTATTATAACTATTCAATTGTTCTGGCCATTGTTTGGTGCCCATTTGATGGGAAAAAACCCAAGGAATATCACAAAATATCAACCCATCCAAATCTTTGTCTTTTAGGGCATTTGCACTGCCACTATAGACACTGGATGTTGCATATATTGGAACATCTCCCGCATAATAATAGTTAATTAAAGGGACAATTTGTCTGGCTTTAGAAGGGTAAGCCAATAAAAATATGACATCAAAATCTTGTCTACGCGAGGTTGATGCGTGGACGGATGCTCCCAGAAGCTGTTTTATATTCCTTTCACGCCTGAGGCTATCTGTGATATGAAGAAAGGTCTGAATACTTTTATTTAAATCTTCATTTTCAGAGTATAAAAGGGTGTCTGTGACAGTACCAGTAAGCTTCAGCCATTGTGTTTTGAAGGCTTGCGTGATTTGATTTCCCCACGGGTTTTTAGGTGCAATGATAAGAGCCCTTTGATGGCCCTTAGCATGGGCTTTTAGGGCGACCTGTATGGCCTCATGTGTTGGTGATAACCCAAATAAATACCCATTATTTTGTGAAACCCCCTCAAAATCATTTAATAATAAAGTAGGTACAGGATGAGCCATTGTAGCAATGAGGCTTACTTGATTTTTTAGGAGGGGGCCAATTACAAAATCTGCACCCTCTTTGATAGCCTGTTCGTATATAGCGGTAATGTCTCCTTGGTTTGTATCATAGCTTTTTAATGATGCCAAAGATTTTTTGCTCTTTAAAGCAGCCATAACACCCTCTTGAATGGCTTTTCCAGGACCTGATAGTTCGCCGCTTAAAGGCAATAATAGGGCTATTTGCTGAGGCTGTGCCAACATTTTATTTGCTATATTTTTTAAAGGGTTGGGTAACAGTTGGTTGGCTGGATGAGCATAATAGTGCTGTTGCCAACCTGTTAAAGCGCTAAGTAAAGCATAGGGATCATCGCTATGTTGACCTGAAATAAGAGCTAATTTCAACCATCCATGTAAATCTGAATCTATTGGGGTTTGACGGGCGAAGGATTCTAAATCCGCAGTTGGCAAGGAAATTAAGGTATACCACAGGATTTTCTGGTTTTTAATGGTTGATTTTTTATCTGTTAATAGGCTTCCTAATTGAATTCGTTGAGTGATTGATTCAAGTAATCTGCCCTTTGAATGAAAAGCTTGGGCTAATAGTTCATGGCATTGAATACGGTAACTAGGAGATAGAGTCTCCTGCTCAATGGCTGTTAATTCCTTAAGGACTTCATCTGGTTTGTCATTTAACATATCCACTTTGGCTAATAATACCATTTTTTCCTCAAGTTGCATCGGGGTTAAATCATGGGTCTGTGCTAAAATAGCCGCACCTTGTCGCCATTGTCCCTGGGAAATTAAACCATTGGCGGCTCTCAACAAAGAGTTTTGCTTATCCAGGCCTTGTTGAGCTTTGGCAAGTGATAGGTATTCTCTGGTGGATAGAGTATAAGGATTAGCCTCTGTTGATTTGTTCTCAGCTGCAACCGAGAAATTAATAGCCTGGGTGCTTTCACAGAGCAAAAAAAAGCACAATAGGATACTCCAAAGCTGTATTTTGGATAGTATAAGAAATTTATAAGGAGATTGGTTTGGCTTTAAGTGAAGATTTCCTAATTTTTTTATCATAAAAATCAACTTTATACATACTATTGCAAGAGGATAAACTATGAAAAAGGTGCAAGCAACAAGTAATGGTGGTCTCTACATCGTGAGCACGCCCATAGGTCATCTTGAAGACATCAGTTTAAGGGCCATTGCCACTTTAAAATCGGTTGATTTAATTCTGGCTGAAGACACCCGTCATTCCCAACAATTGTTAACCGCTTTAGGGATCAGCAACCAACTTAGCTCCTTTCATGCCCATAATGAAAAAGAAAAATGTGAACAAATCATGGAACTGCTGTTACAAGGTAAATCCATTGCATTGATAAGTGACGCTGGTACGCCTTTGATTGCTGATCCAGGGTTTCCCTTAGTCAAATTGGCAGCCCACCACGATATACCTGTCATACCCATTCCTGGACCTTGCGCGCTCATCGCTGCTTTGAGCGCCTCAGGCCTACCTTGTGATTCCTTTATTTTTATTGGATTCTTGCCCGCAAAACAACAGGCAAGACAAAGCAAACTCAGCTCACTAAAAAATGTAGAACACACCCTGGTATTTTATGAATCCACACACCGTATATGCGCATGTTTGGACGATCTAATTGAAATTTATGGTCAAGATTGTGGGTTGGTTTTAGCTAAAGAATTAACCAAAACTTTCGAACGATTTGTCCACGGCACCGCAGTTGAAGTAAAGCGCTGGTTATTGGCTGATCCTGGTCATATCAAAGGAGAATTTGTTTTAATCATCCCCCCAAGACCATTGGTGACAGGATTAAATGAGCATGAAGCACTGTTAAAAGTGCTATTGCAAGAATTGCCATTAAAACAGGCTGTATCAATCGCTTGTAAATTAACCCAGGTGAGTAAAAATGAGCTTTATGATACAGCATTAAAAATTAAAGAAACTGGGGTGGGTTGCTAATTTTTTTGAAGTTTAGTTTTCATGCACTCATAAGCTTATTTTGAACAGCTCGCTCTCATTGCTATCCATACGCCCGTCATTGAGAGGAGCGTAGCTACGAAGCAAACCAGGGTTCGGAGCAGGAATCATAATAAATAAAGATGCCAATCAATCCATCATCTTTAAGCACTTGAGGTAGCGCATTTTTGTATTTTTTCTGGAATAAAGATGGCACTTTGGATAAAGAATATGGCACAATAAACTCTTAGATGTAAATAACTAGCGCAAATATGCCATTTTTTACTCCATACCACAATTTTTATCATTTCCTTTCTTATGTAACTGCCCACTTACGTCATGTATGGACCTCGCCCCAGGGCGAGGTCCATACATGACGTAAGTAAGATACTTTGAGTTATTTCATATCCTTTATAAAAACTGCCTACATTCAGTAAAACTTTGGATTTTTCCAGAAATGATAGATTAATTAACATATAATAATTAAATAGAAGCTGTTGTGTGTTGTTGGCGGAGCCAAAATGAAGATTACTGGGTATTTAATGAACAAAGCTGTAGAAGCAGATATCATCAGCCAAGAGCAATCAATACAATTAATTGAATTTATAAAAAAAGAAACCAACCAAGGCCCTGGGTTTAATTTAACCAATGTTTTATATTATTTCGGTGGACTTATAGCCATTGGTGCAATGACCTTGTTTATGACTTTGGGATGGGAATTGTATGGCGGTTGGGGCATTGTCTTTCTGTGTGTATGTTATGCCATGCTAAGTCTGGCATTGACTCATAAATTGGACGGCGTAGGCTTTGTCATTCCTGCAGGGATTTGTGCAACCTTTGTTGTTTGTCTTACTCCACTTACCATATATGGTCTTCAACTAGCCATGGGATGGTGGCCAGGGTCACTTACATACCAAGATTACCATGTCTATATCAAATGGCATTGGGTCTTTTTGGAGCTGGGTACCCTTGTGGTAGGTGTTGTTTTAATTTGGATTTATCGTTACCCCTTCATGGTCATGCCCATTGCCCTAACACTTTGGTATTTATCTTTAGATATGGCAAGTATGCTCAGTGGAGAAGGTTTTAATTTTGAAATGGATATTTTAATATCACTGATTTTTGGTTTGGTTATCACTCTAATCGCTTTTTGGGTAGATATACGTTCGCGACAATCTGAAGACTATGCGTTTTGGCTCTACTTGATAGGTGTCATGATTTTTTGGGGTGCCATTACGTCCCATAGAACCATGAGTGAATTATCAGGGTTTATATATTTATGTTTGAATTTAGTGATGATTTTGATTGGCGTTATTTTAAGTAGAAAAGTGTTTGTTATTTTTGGAGCCCTTGGCCTTTGTTATTATTTGGCACATTTGGCATTTCAGGTATTTCAATTTAGTTATTTTTTTCCAGTTGCTTTGTCTGCAATTGGTTTTGGGATTATATATCTAGGACTCTTCTGGCAAAGAAACGAAGTTCGGTTGACAAGAGGCATTCGCTCAATTTTACCTACGGCTCTACAAGAATTATTTCAGGCACGAGATACTTTAGAGTAGTTGCTAGGGCTATTTGCTACCTAGGCGCTGACATACTGCAATGATAGCGCTTAGGTTTGACTGGCATTACAAGCATGAGACTGTTACATGGCTGCTTGTATTAAAGATTGTGAAAATTCAGATTCATCCTTTTTGATATCCACATTGGCTCTATGTTTAAGGGCTGATCGTGATACTTCCACAGTCACAAAAAGCAAAGTTAAAGCAATGCACAGGGGTGGAAATACGGCAAAGCTTGATACCAATAACAAAGGCATTAAAGCATTTCTGGCTAAGGTATAATAAAAATCATTCATTGCTAAATCATTGTGTTTGATAGCAATCTGTCGTTCTAATTTGGAAGAGAACTCCATTGTATTTAAAGTAATACTTTTTTCACTATAGGCTTTGAAACTATCTGATGTTCTGTACATGGCTACAGCCAAAGTACAAACAAGAGAGAAACCTACAGGGGTGATAAGAATACAAGCTGTAAAACCCATCGCTAATAACAGGGCTGCGGCACCTACAAACATAAATGTTTGCTTATTCGCATCCCTTTCAATGTCAAGCGTTTTTAATTGTGCTCTCAAGGTGATCTCTTTTATTGAAGGACATGGATTAGAAAAGTCTTTGTCAACCTTAAACTCGCAAGCCTGATTTGCATACACTCCAATTAGACTTTCTATTCCTATTTTGGCTAATTTGTACTCATTTTCTGCCCAAGTATATCTCCAATAAATCATAGCAATGTCAAACAACAACACAACTGCAGTTAGCTGATCAGCAAGGGGTGAGCCTTTAAGTATAATATTGCATAAATAATTAAAAGGTCCCCATACAGAATCATTGCCTTCAACCGGGTGTCTTTTTTTGGCTTCAAATAGGAATCTATCAGTCTTAGATGTATTTGCGTCTCTTTCTATATTAGTAGGAAGAAAGGTATGTCTTAAAGTCACTACTGTTTCTAGAAAAAACCTAGCTCCAAATAATGCTACACTTAAAAAGTTGAAAATAGGCTTGGAGGCGTCAAATAAGTCCTTCACTTGCTGCATATACAATGAACTGTCTACTTTAAAATAATCATCGAACTGATTGATCAAATCAATGACAGGTGCAGTTGCAAAAGTAGATGTAATAGACATTTTCCCGAAAATCCAATATATCCTCCACATATTTACATAACCCAAATATTCTCTCATTTTGGAGGTATGTGCAGGGCAGGTAATCACATGATGAATACCCTTTAAAATATCAGAAGCCACGGACTCCATCCACATCAGTGCCCATATTTTTTTCTGTTCAGCATTTTTGATATTGTCTGCTTCATTTTCGTTTAAAAAGCGTTTGATGGTTTCTTTTAGCTTAATGTATTTTTCTTGCTCGCTTTTATTTTTATACCCTGTGTAAAAGGATTCTAATAGAGAAGCAAGATAATAAGTATATAACCAGAATTTTTTATTCTTATTGACCTTATGATGCATTAAGGCTTTTAATAAGGAGTCAAATTCAATTAAGATTTGGGCATTATTTTCCAGCAAAAATAAGTAATCTTTAGATAAATCGTAGAAATTTCTTTTTGAATCTGTGTTTATTTGTCTTGTAGTAGAACAATCTGTTCTAAAAAAATCATATTGAAGATTGACAAGGTTTTGAATATTTTTTTCAATTTTAGAAAACATGATGAAACTCACAAGTAAAGCTTTATATATACAGTAACATTTGATTTAAATTTTTACAAGTATTTTGCTGAATTAATTTAATGCACTTTGTAATATTTGAGATCTATTTTCCAATACAAAAATTAGAAAATATTCTACCTAATAAATCATCAGAGCTAAATTCCCCAGTGATTTCACATAAGAAGTGATGAGCCAATCTTAAATCTTCTGCTAACAACTCGCCTGCATGGTGTTGCAGTAATTGTTCTTGTCCAATTTTTAGTTGAGTTATAGCCTCATCTAAGGCTTGGAGGTGTCGCCTTCTGGCAATGAATTGTCCTTCATTTGGCTGGAAGCCTATGGCTTGTTTGATGCGATTTTTTAGTTCTAAAATGCCTTTACCTTCTTTTGCAGAAAGGTAAATACAGTCATTGTCTTGTTTTGGGGAGAAGGCAAGAAGATCTACTTTATTATATATGATGAGGGTGGGGACTTCAGCTGATATATGCTTTTGGATGAGTAAGGTTGCTTGGTCATAATCTTGGCTTTCATTTTCATTCACATCCTTTACCAATAAAACACAATCAGCTTGTTTTAATTCATGCAAAGCCCGTTTGATGCCTTCTTGCTCAATGAGGCAATCTGATTCACGTAAGCCAGCAGTGTCTATGAACTGAACAGGGATGTCATCTAATAAAATATGTTCGCGCATGACATCCCTGGTGGTTCCAGCAACATCAGTAACTATGGCTATTTCTTTACCTGCTAAACAATTGATTAAGGTGGATTTACCTACATTCGGTTTTCCTGCAATAACAATAGATACCCCTTCTCGCATCAGTTGACCTTGATTGGCTTCTGCACGCAGGTTTTCTAATTGCGCTAATAGATCAGTGAGTAAGTTGGATACTTTGCCATCATTTAAGAAATCTATTTCTTCTTCAGGAAAATCCATCGCAGCTTCAACGTATAAGCGTAAATGGATCAACTGTTCATTCAGCTCATTGATTTTATTAGAAAATTCACCTTGCAGGGATCGTATTGCCATCCTAGCTGCGGTTTCAGAGCTTGCTTGAATGAGATCGGCAACTGCTTCTGCTTGGGTCAGATCCATTTTACCATTTAGAAAAGCACGTTCTGAAAATTCCCCTGGTTTGGCCAAACGCGCACCTAAAAGGATGGATTCTTTAACCAGCAAGTCAAGAATTACAGGTGAACCATGGGCTTGGATTTCAATTACATCTTCACCAGTGAAAGAGTATGGTGTTTTAAAATAAAGCATCAAGCCTTGGTCAATCAATTGTGTTTTATTTATATAAAAAGAAGAATAACGAAAGGTACGTGGTTCTATTTGTGCTTTTCCATTAAGTTGTAAAGCAATGGCGTAAGCCTTGGGTCCTGATAAACGAATGATGCCTACCCCGCCTCTGCCTGGTGGGGTAGCTATGGCTACAATGGTATCATTAGTAACATATTGCATTACTTTGAGCTGGTAGCAAGCTTTTTATTTTTAGGGACAGTTTCTTCACCATATTTATGAGTGATGTACCATTGCTGAAGAATGGATAAGGTATTATTGACTATCCAATATAACACCAAACCCGCAGGAAAACTCCAAAATAACCCAGTAAACAACACAGGTAAAAACATCATGACTTTTGCTTGCATGGGATCTGGAGGTGCTGGGTTTAATCTTTGCTGAATCAACATGGTAGCACCCATTATCAATGGCAGAACATGATAAGGATCAGCAGAGGCTAAGTCTTTTATCCAAAATATAAAAGGAGCTTGCCTTAACTCTACGCTTTCTAATAAGACCCAATACAGAGCAATGAAAACTGGTATTTGGATGACAATTGGTAAACAGCCGCCCAAAGGGTTTACTTTTTCTTGCTTATACAATTCCATGGTTGCTTGAGAAATTTTTGCCTTATCATCACCATATCGTTCACGCAGAGCCTGAAGCTTAGGTTGCAGTTTACGCATGCTTGCCATAGATTTATAACTTGTAGCAGAAAGACGGTAAAATGCCAATTTGATCAAAACAGTTACCAATACAATGGACCAACCCCAATTGCCAATAAAATTGTAAATGGTTTTCATCAAAGAAAATAATAAGGAAGAAACAAACCACAAGATTCCATAATCTACTGTTAAATCCAAAGACGGTGAGACCGTTTTCAAAACAGTGGTGTCTTCTGGTCCAATATACAGCTTGGAGGAAATGGTTTTCTTCTCATCAGGATTTAATTTAATTGCGGGACTAACAGCGCCTATGGTGTAATCTCCATTGATGGCTCTAGTATAAAAAGTACTCTGACTATCTGGTTGTGGGACCCAAGCACTTAAAAAATAATGCTGCTGCATGGCAATCCAGCCACCTTTGGATTCAACACTGAGGTTATTTTTACTCATGTCGCCAAAGCTAACTTTTTGATATCTATGTTGGCCTGGGCTTGAATAAGAAGCACCAGTATAAGAACCGACGTGAAAAACGCTGGATTTATCTTCTTTAGGGGAACTTCGTAAAAGCTGTGTGTTTAAGTAGCCTTGCCAAAGTTGTTCACTTTTATTTGCAATTTCATAACGAACTTCTATGAGGTAGCTGCCTTGAGTAAAGATAAAATCCTTTTTTACCTGTAACCCGGTTTGGGTATTTCCTACCAAGGAGACTACCAACTGTTTTTGATTAGAGCTTAATTCATATTGATTTTGAGAACTGGTGAAATTCAAATCAAGAGGTTTGATATTTTGACCAGAACTCACTATAAGGCTGCTATTAGCAACATACCGTTCATTTGCTTGATTTTGTAACAAGGGAAAGGGCGTATTTTTATCGTCTACACTCAAAGGATATTTTAATAACAAACTGGATACCACATCGCCTTGTTTGGTATCGATTGTAAGGTGTAATACATCTGTTTTAACTTGAATAAGCTGAGAAGGGTTCAAAGGTTTTTGAGTTTCAGCATCCATGGATTGAGGTTGATTTTTGTCTGATACAATGGTTTGAGGGAGTAAATGACCCTCAGTTGTCGTTTGCGTGTTTGCTTGTTGACTTACAGCAGTGGGAACAGAAGGATTGTCCACTTGCCAAGCATTCCAAAGTGATAGTCCGACCAATGTCAGAGCCATAAATAATATAATACGTCGTGTATCCATCAGAACTTCTCATCGTTAGGAAATATAGGATCATAGCCACCAGGTGACCAGGGATGGCAGCGCGCCACTCGCTTTAAAGCCATCCATAGGCCATTTATTATTCCATGGTGTTTAATAGCACTATTAGCATAGACAGAGCAACTGGGGTAATAGCGACAGGATGGCTTCATCATTGGGCTAATCAAATATTGATACAGTTGTATCGGTATACAAACTATTTTTCGTAATATTTGATTAATCGTTCCCATATTGTACTCAAATTGGAATTCATTTCTGTATTTGATTGTTTTAATAACCCAGGCCTTGCTAAAAAAACAACATCAACAGCAGGTAATTTGTTGGTTCTAAAGCTTTCTCTAATCAATCGCTTGATACGATTTCTATCGTGGGCTTTTGCAATCATTTTTTTTGAGATTGCCAATCCTAAACGGCTGCAATCTAATTCATTTTTTCGATAAAGCACAGTAAATTCAGCGTAAACAACTTTTTTAGCTTGCTCAAATACATAATCATAATCAATTTTTTTCAATAATCTTTGTGTTTTTTTAAAAGAAAACACTTAAGCAGACAAACGCTTACGACCTTTAGCACGACGACGTTTTAAAACTAATCGGCCGGCACGAGTTGCCATACGTTCACGAAATCCATGGTCCCGTTTACGTTTTAAATTACTAGGTTGAAAGGTACGTTTCATCATACACCTGTTTAGAAATTATTAAGGTTGACAATGATAGTTAATTTTCACCCGCATGTCAATTTCCAATTGAATGAAGACATTTTAGTTACTTTGTCTTGGATAAATCAAGGTTGATAGGTTTTTTAAGCATCTCAAATCGTAACATGGATTTATAATTTCTAAGTCTTTTACTTTGCTTGCTATCACGACTGTGTAGCTCAGTTTTGTTTAGACTATCTTTTTGAGATAAATTCATGCCTCGTAAATATAATAAGTTATTAGATATTAAAACCTTATGTTTATTATTAGTAACCCAAATGTCTGTTGATAAGGATTGAAATAATAATTTTTACAAGGGCTTATATAGATTTTTAATCTGTATACAAGTCACTTTTTATTCTGTGATCACTTTGTGTGTTATTTTGATTTTAAATATTTCTCTTTTTTATAACCTACTTATACTCAGCTTAATAGGGTGTTTATACATGGTTATCATTAGGCTTAAAGCCTTCCATGGTTTCATATTTTTGCAAGATATAAATCATGTGCGCTTTGAAAACAGTCATTATATTTTGTTGATTTGAGCTATACAGAGGCATTTATTTTGTGGATAACTTTCTATATCCATGATAAATTGTTCCCTATCAATCCTCATAATTTCACAAGGGAGTCCTCTTTTGTCTGCAGCTGTTTGGCAAAAATGTTTAGGTTTATTGCAAGGCGAATATTCTGATCAGCAATTTCATACCTGGTTACGTCCTTTACAGGCTTATACTGAAGATCAGCGATTAGTCCTGCTTGCACCTAATCGTTTTATTGTTGATTGGGTTAAAAAAAACTTTTTTTCGCGTATTGAAGAACTTATTCAACAATGCTCTGGAGATGAAATTAAATCAATTTCTATTGAAATTGGTTCTAAACCTGCCGAACCTCCACTCCTCACGGTTGAAGCTGCAGCCACTGCTTCTGTAGTTTTAGCAACTAAGAAAGCCGTTGATTATAAGAGTAGTCACTTAAACAAAAAATTTGTATTTGAAAGTTTTGTTGAAGGTAATTCTAACCAATTGGCCAGAGCTGCCTCTATGCAAGTGGGACAAAGGCCAGGGGATGCCTACAATCCTTTGTTTATTTACGGAGGCGTAGGTTTAGGTAAAACGCATTTGATGCATGCAATTGGCAATGCTATTTTAAAAAATAATCCCGAAGCCAAGGTGCTTTATCTTCATTCTGAAAGATTCGTCGCTGACATGGTTAAAGCTTTACAAACCAATTCTATCAATGAATTTAAACGGTTTTATCGCTCTTTAAACGCTTTACTTATTGATGATATTCAATTTTTTGCTGGAAAAGACAGATCTCAAGAAGAGTTTTTCCATACTTTTAATGCCTTACTTGAAGGCCAACAGCAAATAATTTTAACCAGTGACCGGTATCCAAAAGAAATTGAAGGCATGGAAGAACGGCTTAAATCTCGATTTGGTTGGGGATTAACCGTAGCGGTAGAACCCCCTGAATTAGAGACAAGGGTGGCAATTCTTATCAGTAAAGCAGAACAGTCTAATATTGAGTTACCCTATGAAGTTGCTTTTTTTATAGCCAAACGCATTCGTTCTAATGTGAGAGAACTTGAAGGTGCTTTACGTCGAGTAATTGCTAATGCACATTTTACAGGTAAGCCCATTACCATTGAATTCGTGCATGAAGCTTTGCGTGACCTGTTGGCTTTACAAGATAAATTAGTCACCATAGAAAATATACAAAAAACGGTTGCTGAGTATTATAAGGTCAAAGTGGCTGATTTACTTTCGAAACGACGCAGTCGCTCTATTGCTAGACCTAGACAAATGGCTATGGCCTTATCTAAAGAATTAACCAATCACAGCTTGCCTGAAATCGGTGATCATTTTGGAGGCCGTGATCATACTACTGTCATTCATGCTTGCAGAAAGGTCAAAGAATTGATTCAAGATACCAGTGACTTCGCCGAAGATTATAAAAATTTAATGAGGATTTTGTCCTCATAAGCTGTCATTCTGGAGGAATTCACGGTGTTTCAATTTTCCATAAAAAAAGAAGATCTATTAGCTTCTTTGTTGACCATTGCAGGTGCTGTGGATAAAAAAAATTCACTGGCTATTTTGTCTAATTTTTTGTTGAGGGTAAATGGCAATTGCTTATTCTTAACTGCAACTGATTTGGAAATTGAAATTTCAGTGCAAGTTGTCTGTGATTCCAACGGCTCCTCCGGGTCCATAACAGTCCCTGCTAAAAAAATTATAGATATTATAAAATCACTTGATGAAAATACTATACCTACTGTTATTTGTGATCAAAATCTTTTAACCATCAAACAAAACCGTAGTTCCTTTAAATTAGCCACGCTTCCTGCAGATACTTTTCCAGTCACTGAAGAGGAATGCAATGAAGTTGAAATGAATCTCCCGAGGATTGTGTTACTGCAGTTATTACAATCAACTCATTTTGCTCTCTCACAACAGGATGTTCGTGTATTCTTGAATGGTTTATTTATTGAATTTACACCTAAGCTCATCACAGCTGTAGCTACCGATGGCCATAGAATGGCTATTAATCGTTATGAGTGTTTGAATGAAAGTCAAAAAAGCCTATTGCTCCCCAAAAAGGGAGTTCAAGAATTATTACGTTTACTTACCTGTATTCCGGATGAAACAGTTTTACTTACCTCAGGAAAATCGCATTTTAAATTAATTAGCAGTCAATTCATTTTTCTATCAAAATTAATTGAAGCGCGGTTTCCGCCTTATGTTAAAGCCATTCCCAAGAATCAAGACAAACATATTTTGATTGATTGTCTTGTGCTCAAGCGTGCTTTGACACGTATCGTGATTTTGGCGCATGAAAAATCTAAAGCTGTGCTACTACATATGCAACAAGATCAATTGACCTTGATTGCAAATAATAACGACAAAGAAGAGGCTATTGAGACATTGATTGCGCAGACGCAAGGAGATGAGTTCAAAATTGGGTTGAATGCTAGCTACTTGCTTGATGTACTGAGTCACTTTGGAGAAGGGCTTATAAGATTATCTATGTCAACTACCGAGAGTTCTGTTTTAATTGAAAACTCAAATAACGATAAATATCAATACATCATTATGCCTATGAAAATTTAAGCCTCATCATCATAAAGACTTAATTTGATGTAAATTTTAATTTTTTTTTAAAACATATTATTTCTTTTCCTCTCTGCTGAACCATTATAATAAATGAATTGTCAGTTATCTCCAATTTACTTAGGTAAGGTAGGGGGCCTAAAGTTTTTTTGAAGTCTTCAAAATCTTAATCTGAGCACTGGTTTTTTCAGTTTACATCGATCTGCCCCTAGATTAAGTCTTTTCAAGACTTCAAAAAATCTTTAGGGGACCTTACCTATTCATTTTATGAATCAAGCACTCGCAATAGTCATCAAATGGGGTTAATATATAATTTTTTCCTGTTCATAATGATTCTTACTGAATTAAACATTCATAATGTACGTAACATCTCAAATCTTAAGATACAGTTGAATAAGAAATTTAATTTTTTTATTGGCCCAAATGGCAGTGGAAAAACCTCCATTTTGGAAGCGCTGTCGCTTTTAAGTTGTGGTCATTCTTTTCGTTCCCGAGAAATCGCCCCTATTATCACACATAATGAAACCATGATGACCGTTCATGCACGTGGGCTTCATGATGATAGTATTAGTATACAAAAAAGTCATAAACAAGCTACTCAGATCAAACTCAACAATCAGTTTTGTTTTAAAACCAGCGAGCTTGCGTATACCATCCCTTCTCAAATTTTATATTCTGATATCTTCCAAATCATTGATGCAGGTTCTGCCATTCGTAGAGGTTTATTGGATTGGGGTTTGTTTCACGTGAAACATGAATATCTTTCACTTTTGAAAAATTACAAAAAAATATTAAAACAAAGGAATGCTTTATTAAGAACGCAGGCACCTTATCAACAGTTTATCCCTTGGGACTTACAATTAAGTCACTTTGCTATAGAATTAGATAGATTACGCGAAGCGTATTTTGTCATCTGGCAAGATTCTTTTAAGGATGTACTTATTCAATTAACAGATGTGCGCTGCGCTATGTCTTATTATAAAGGCTGGGATAAAAAAAAACTAGGTAAAGGCTTATGCGATATTTTAGAAGAATCTTTCGCTTCTGATAAAACAAAACTCTATACTCAACATGGGCCTCACCAAGCTGACATCTTGATTGAAAGCAATGAAACAAAAGCAAAACACTATTTATCCCGCGGACAACAAAAAATTATCTTAACTGCTTTGAAATGTTCTCAAGCCTCATTGTTAGAAAAACAGTGTTTGTATCTTATTGATGATATTGCATCAGAGTTGGATGATTTTCATCAAGATAAATTAATAACCTATTTAGAATCACTACCAGGTCAATATGTCATTACTAGCACACAACCTTTAAAGGTATTCAAAAGGATAGAGTCTATCCACAGTGCTGTATTTCACCTTGAGCATGGGGCTATCTATCCTATATGACACGATTTTTGTTTCACGTGAAACACATTTTGTAACTTTCACCTGAAATTATCTTCAGACTGGTCATAAGTACAGATATTTACAATTAACAAATAAGGAATGATCCTAAGCTTTTGAATTGTGATATAACAATTTAGATTTATTATGGCAAATATTAAAATCATAACATACAATTAGTGTATTCAACGACTAACTTTAAAGCACCCACCTATTGGCTTATGTATATTATAATCTGGATTGCAATGTCACGGAGGATACACATGAAATTGTTGCGAACAATTGTTATCGGCCTTGTACTATCATTCCCCTTTAACACGAATGCAGTGTTAAATAATATCAATAATTTTACGCAATTAGTGCAGGCTGTTGAAAATGGATTCGATGTTCGAGCAGTGATACATTTCAATAGATGCCTTTTAACTACTCCAGAACTCCAAGAAGAAGTAACTAGACGTTTAGATGATGCCTCCGCTAGATTTGATTTTACGCATTTTTTTCATATTAAAGAAACTGTTAATGAAAGGTTAATAGACAGCGTATCCACTTCCACAAATATATTCATTGAGAGTCCATCAGGAGATTTTTTTAACATGTTTAGTCGCTTGAGTGTGTTTGAGGACAATACCGCTATTTTTCGTGTGGTATTTTTTGCGCCATTATCAACAACAAAAGAATTAGAGGTGAATTTTCTTTGTACAATTGATGAATTACGAAGCGGTGTGCAAAATAATAACCAAACAAACCAAAACAATGTACTGTCAGGCACACGCAATAACGTACAAAGGGCTACCGTCACTAGTAACAATAATTCTAACAATACCAACACTAGCTCCACAAACGTCACGAACACCCAAGTAGATACTCAAGTGAATTTTCAAAATAATGCGCAAGACGAGCATGGTCTTATTCTGTATAATTTCTTTTAACAGGTAACAACAAAATAAACCATGAGACTTTTAAAAGCATTAAAAACATTACCAACCGATGCATCTTTTCACCAGATGAGCTCACCGGTAGGCCCATTAACTTTAATAGCATCAGAATTGGGATTACATGCAGTTTTGTGGGAAAGAGACAGTCATGTAGGCATTCTACAAACAGCGCTTGCTGAGGTGAAATGCACCAAGACCAAAAGCATCTTTATGAGTACTAAACAACAAATCACTGAATATTTTCTGCACAAAAGACAATCTTTTGACCTACCACTCGTATTACAGGGCACTGATTTTCAAATGCAATGTTGGCAGCAGTTGTTAAGCATACCCTATGCTTCTACGATTTCGTATAAAGAACAAGCCTTACAACTTGGTGATAAAAATAAGGCAAGAGCCGTTGGCATGTCCAATGGATTGAATCCGCTTTCAATTGTTATTCCTTGCCACCGAGTGATTGGTAGTTCAGGAAAACTTGTAGGTTTTGGTGGTGGTTTGCTCTGTAAGGAATGGCTGATTCATCATGAAAAGAAAAACTTGAATAGTAATGATGTCTAATGTCAGGGATTATAATATAAAAATGAAAAATATAGAGTCTATTCCATTAGCAGAAAGCCTGAGACCAAACCGCTGGCAGGATGTGATAGGTCAATCCCATTTGCTTGGAGAAGGAAAGCCTCTACGACTGGCATTTGAATCCACTAAGCCTTATTCTATGATTTTCTGGGGGCCGCCTGGTGTTGGTAAAACCAGTTTGGCGCGCATTTGTGCACATACATTCAACTGTGAATGGATTGCATTGTCAGCTGTATTAGCCGGTGTTAAAGATATTCGTCTTGCTGTTGAAACTGCCAGAAAAAATCTTGATAATCAAAAACAAACCATTCTTTTTATTGATGAAATTCATCGCTTTAACAAATCCCAGCAGGACGCTTTGCTACCTTTTACTGAGTCAGGACTCTTTATTTTGATTGGTGCTACTACAGAAAATCCCTCCTTTGAAATAATTTCAGCTTTATTATCACGTGCACAGGTCTACGTTTTAAAAGCTTTGAGTCATGAAGAGCTCCTTGAATTATTAAATAGAGCGCATAGAAAGGCTTTAATCCATTTAAAATTTAATGAACCTGTCAAGCTGGCATTGATTCATCATGCTGATGGAGATGCTAGACGCTTAATTAATCTTCTACAACAATTAGACTCTGCAGCTTCAGCGATGAAAACAAATACAATCACACTGTCTATGATGCAAAATGCTTTGTCTCCTTCGTTCAATAGACGATTTGATAAAAAGGGAGATGATTTTTATGATCAAATCTCGGCCCTTCATAAATCCGTAAGAGGTTCTCACCCTGATGCAGCCTTGTATTGGTTTTGTAGGATGGTGGATGGCGGTATTGATATTCATTATTTATCAAGACGTATTATCAGAATGGCTTGGGAAGATATAGGCCTTGCCGATTTGCGGGCTATGCAAGTGGCGAACGATGCTGCTAACACCTTTGATAGGTTGGGATCACCCGAAGGTGAATTGGCATTGGCACAGGCTGTGATCTATCTTTCAATTGCACCCAAAAGTAATGCAGGTTACCTAGCTTTTAATCAAGCTATGGCCTTTGTTCAACAGGACAAGTCTCAAGATGTGCCTCTTCATATCCGCAATGCCCCAACCAAACTTATGAAAGAATTAAATTATGGGCATGCGTACCGTTATGCCCATGATGAACCCCATGGCTATGCTGCCGGAGAAACCTATTTACCAGACGGCATGCATGAACCTGAATGGTATCGACCAGTTGATAGGGGGTTAGAAATAAAAATTGGTGAAAAACTTGCCTGGTTGAGACAATTAGATTCAGAGTATCTCTCTAAAAAATAGTCGGTTGTTTTTTCCATATTGAACGCAAAAGATCTATATTTTTTAGGTAATTGACATGCCCCTCGCCCTTGAGCACTTGCTTAAAAAAAATCTATGAGGAATTGAGGAAAAAATTAGCTAAAATGTTATTAAGAAAAAAATTATTAATGAAAATAAATTGATCATTAGTGTTAATTATGTAATAATTGTTCTAGTTATTTACATATAAGAGTTTATTGTGCCCTATTCTTTATCTATACCAACCTTATTCAAGAAAAAGTACAAAAATGCGCTACCTCAGCTACTTCAAAATGATGCATTGATTGGTATTATTATTTGCTATGCTTATAAATATTCTGTTGAAAAGGTAAATTTTTGCAACTACTTTTATTTACAAACCATGACTTCCCTGCAAACACAATCTCGGAAAAAATCACAAGAACTTGTTAAAAAAACGCAAGGGTTATTACAGACCATTCAAACCACAACCCAGCTTGTAGAACAATCTGCTAAAAAGATTGAAGATAGAATCCTACAAATCACCCAAGCAAATAAATTAGAATCAGAACTAAACCTCGCAAGTCAACAACATGCAGTTAAAGAGAGTCATTTAAAAAACGTGCATGTCTTTCACGGGACTCTAGAGACATGTGCATTAGAAATAAGAAATCAATCAGCCAACCTCCATCAAGCCTTAGAAGATGTTAGAAAAGACGTACTTCGTAAATTCAATTCAAAACTTGAAGAAACCTTGCAGACATCAAAGGAATCAGGGTTTATTTTTTATGAAAATCAAGAGCAAAAAAAGTTTAATCAGGTCTTAAAAAATGTATACAAAGAATTAGAAGGAGAAGATTTTTTTTATGAAATCCATCAAATACTCGCTTTATTAGAAGATTTCCCATTATGTATTGATGATGCCATACATAAGAAAAAAAACTGGGAAAATCGGTTCCACCTGCAGTCTCACGAAAAACTGATAGATGACATCTTATTTGTCCTCCTTGGATTGGGTGCACTTTTCGGAATTGGCCTTATAGCTATGACTTTTATTGTTCCAATGTCAATTATTCTAAGTATCTATTTGATATTAGTTGGTTCTGCCCTTCTATTAGCCTTGGTTGGCTCGTTCCAAAAGGAATTGATTCCTTATGATGAGGGCGGCCCAGAAAGGTTTGAAAAGCATGTGCTTAAGTCATCATTTCCAAGCTTAGTAGAAAACTTGGAAGAAATTAAACAAATGATTAGAGGCATCCAAGTTTTAAAAATTCACGATTCATCAGAAACAAAAGAAGAACATCCCTTATTGAAGTTGAATGGAAAATCAAAAGTTCAAGACATTCGTCAAGCCATTCAAGGAGAGTATACATTCTTTAAAAAAATATATGAGCAATCACCAAGTCAACAAGTGATTCAAGATGAATCAAGTCTCAGTGTTATTCTTTGAATGGATCACGTAAGATAATAGTAGAATCACGTTCAGGTCCTGTAGATAAGATATCAATTGGTATACCCAATAATGCTTCAATCCGATTAAGATAAGCTATGGCATTGGCCGGTAAGGCCTTCATATCAACTACATCTGCCGTTGATTCCTGCCAGCCAGGTAATTCTTCGTAAATTGGTTCAAGGCCTTCGAAATCGTCGGCAGCTTGCGGTAGACGTTGCAGGATCTCACCTTTATTATTTCTATAGCCAACCGCAATCTTTAAAATATCCAATCCGTCTAAGACATCTAATTTGGTGATACACAAGCCGGTGATGCTGTTGAGTTCAATAGAACGTTTAAGCAGCACGGCATCAAACCAACCGCAACGTCTTGGTCGGCCTGTAACAGCACCAAATTCTTGTCCCTTTTCAGCTATGTATTTTCCTATTTCATCTTGGAGTTCAGTAGGGAAGGGGCCGCCACCAACACGGGTGGTATAGGCTTTGGTGACACCTAAGATATAATCTAAATATCTAGGACCAAACCCTGCACCATTTACTACACTGCCTACGCAGGTGTTTGAGGATGTTACAAAGGGATAGGTTCCATGATCGACATCCAGGAAAACTCCCTGTGCACCTTCAAAAAGGATCGGGTCTTTTCTTTCTCTGTGATCATGCAAACAGGCCGAAACATCACATGCCATGGGTCTTATTTCATCAGCCCAAAGCTTAGCATCTTGCAGGATGCTCTGGAGGTCTATGGCAGATTGTTTAAAATATTGGGTTAAAATAAAATTATAATATTCTAGCAATTGCGTTAATTTATTTTCAAAACGTTTAGGATGTAACAAATCACTTATCTTGAGCGCTCGACGAGCAATTTTGTCTTCATAGGCGGGGCCAATGCCTCGGCCTGTGGTCCCAATGGCGGATTTCCCCATGTGTTGTTCGCGGGCTTTATCAAGGGCAACATGACAGGGCAAGATCAGTGGACAAGCCAGGCTTATCTTTAGACGCTCTTTGACCTGAATGCCTTTTTTTTCGAGTTCTTGTATTTCAGAAAGTAGGGCATCTGGTGAAACCACAACACCATTAGCAATATAGCAAGATACCTCCGGGCGAAGGATTCCCGAGGGAATTAACCGAAGAACGGTTTTTACGCCATTGATTTTCAATGTATGGCCTGCGTTATGACCACCTTGATAACGGACCACCACTTTGGCATTTTTTGTTAGCAAATCAACGATTTTACCTTTACCTTCATCACCCCATTGGGTACCCACTATGACTACATTTTTACTCATGATCTACTCTTAGTCTGTCAAGTTGTCGAAAATCAACACAATCTATAATTATAATTGCTTTTTATCTACTACACCACCATTTTTTGGAATGGCCTGCTTGAAATGATCAAAAAATTCAGAACTTTCATCTAAAACCAGTATGTCTTCTTTGTCTAGAAAACTGGCTTCATAGGCAATCAAACTTCTATACAAAGAAAAAAATTCTTTGTTTTGATTATAGGCATTGGCAAATATTGCAGCTGCTTGTGCCTGACCTATAGCCCGTATTTCTTGTGCCTTGCTTCTTGTCTTAGCAAGCAGAACTATGATGTCAGCATCGGCCTTGGCTTGTATTTGTTCGGCTGCTGCTTGACCATCTGCCCTATGTCGGTTAGCAATTTTTTGCATATCTGCGCGCATACGCTGATAGATGGCATTGCTGGTATTTTCTGGTAACTCAATCCCTTTGATACGAACATCCACCACATTGATCCCAAGCTCACTGGCTTGCTTTTCAGCGGCTTTTCGTAACATCTCCATGATGTCGTCTCTACCGTCTGAAACTGCTTCAGAGATTGTGCGCTTGCCAAACTGTGCGCGCAACAAGGTATTTAGTTGTTGTTCAAGCAAAGTTTCAGCCTTGAGGTTGTTGCCCCCTGTGGATCTAAAATATTGATCTAAATCAGATATACGCCATTTGACATAGTAATCGACCATGACATCTTTCTTTTCTTTGGTAACAATACGTGTAGATTTAATTTCCATGGTTTGCATGCGAGTGTCAAAAATTTGTACATTTTCTATGAATGGGAATTTAAAATGGAGGCCAGGATTTAAAATTTTCACTTTGGTTGTGTTTCTATCAATAATCAGGCGACCTAAACGTAAGAGGATGCCCTGTTGACCTTCCATCACGGTGAAAACACTGGTGAATAATAGCATGATAATAATAAAACCTAGGATACCAAAGCTCGTTTTAAGTGCATTCATGTTTAATCTCTCGCTTGACGGTAAATGGGTCTCGTGATATCACGCCCTGCAAAACTGTCTAATTCACTGTCACCGTTGGCGCCCTTGTCTTTTTTGTCTGCAAGATGTTTTTGAGAGGCTGTTTTGTTTACAAATAATTTATCCAGAGGTAAATACAAAACATTACCGGCTTTTCCATCTACGATGATTTTAGTGCTTTTTGTAAGTACTTTTTGCATGGTTTCCAGATACATTTGTTTAGATATAACTTCTGGAGCTGCAAGATATATGGGCAGAAGCACTAAAAACTCTGCCACTTCGCCGGTGGCCTTTAATACAACTTGTTTTGAAAATGCCTGGGCTTCTTGTTTGATACGACTGGCATTTCCTTCAGCAATTGGAACCACTTTGGCGGCGTAGGCATAGGCTTGTTCTTTGAACCGCTTCTCATCTTCCTGTGCTTTGATAGCATCATCAAAGGCATCTTGTACACTTTCAGGTGCTCGGGCGGGTTGAGGGGAAACATTGACTATTAATATGCCGGTTTTATACCTGCTTAGTGTTTTTATTAAGGTATCTAGTACTCGATTTCCCCATACTTCTCGACCTTCTGTGATGATTTGGTCCAGGGTTGTGGTACCCACTACTTGCCTTAAAGCGCTTGAAGTGGCTTGTTGTAAGCTTTCCTCGGGATTGGCTACATTGAATAAATACTCTTGTAAATCCTTAATGCGATACTGCACTGCTAAAGAAACTGAAACTAAATTTTCATCGCTGGTTAGCATTTGCGCTGAATAGGAATAATCCAATACCCTATCCACATTCATGACCACTTTAGAGGAAATAAAACGGGGTATCCAATGTGGCCCAGGTCCAACGGTATGAACGTATTTGCCAAAGCGTAAAATTGCTGCTTGTTCTGCTGGATCTACAATAAAAATGCCTGAGAGCAGCCAAATAATCATAGCAAATGCCAATATTAAGCCAGTAATCAAACCTGTATTTGCCTTATTAGGTGTTTTTTGAATTGATTTAGGCGAATCCCCAAAGAAAATTTTTTTAAAATTATCTTTCAAACGCTTCAAAATGGCTTCTAGGTCAGGAGGCTGTTGGTTGCCCTTCTTAAATGGATCCTTGCCTTTCTCTGGCTCATTCCACCCCATGTATACTCCGCTAAATTAGAACTAAAAAAGCGATTTTAGGGTGTATATGAAGTTTAAGCAAGTGAGCTGTGATTTTTAACAAACCTATCAATTCAAAAAATCGAAAAATATGTATCAATACCAGATAATTCAGGAAGGTCATCCTGAAACAAGGTCTTTGGTGTGACGTCATCCCGAAAACATTGATCTCCGAATGTCGAATTCAGTCATGGTCTGGAGATACTAAATGCCCCGTTATCCTGAACGTAGTGAAGGATCTTTTGATAGTTGCACCGTTTTTTACATATTGGCTGGTATAGCAAGGCTCTATCAGTATTAAATTCTTAACAAATCATTCTTGTTCCACAATATGAGGTCCTTCGCGCAAGAAGACGCGCTCAGGATGACGCACCTAGTCGTACTTAAAGGTGTATATAAAAGCTTATAGGGTATTTAACAGGTAAGCCAGTCTGCAACTAGCAAGGTCATCCTGAACGGGTCTTTTGCGTTGATCTCCTGATAGTTGCACTGTTTGCAGGAAGCCAGTCTAAGCCAACAGAGTTACTGTTTGATAAAGATCAAATCCCATACCTTATGACCTAACCGCTCTCCACGCTGCTCGAATTTTGTATTTGGGCGTGTGTTGGGCTTGGGTGCATAGCCATTGAGGGCTTGAGTATTATGCAAACTTTGTGATGTTGATAACACATGGAGCATATGTTGGGCATATTCTTCCCAATCGGTGGCACAATGTATAAAACCAGTTGGGACTAGTTTGTTTACAATTAAAGAAATAAATTCGGTTTGAATCAAGCGCCGTTTATGATGGCGTTGTTTATGCCAGGGATCTGGAAAAAAAATCTGGACTCCGGCTATTGAATTGTCTGCTAATTGGGTTTTAAAAACTTCAACGGCGTCATGAGCTACAATACGCACATTGGGAACTTGACTGTCATGTAAATCAGCGGCAAGGCTACCTACACCTGCTTTATGCACCTCTATGCCTATATAATTCAAATGAGGATTGTTTTGAGCCATGCTTAATAATGATTGACCCATACCAAAGCCTATTTCTACAATGGTATCAGCCTTACGACCAAATACGGTTGTGAGACACCAGGGCATGCCAGTACAGGTCAGCTCATAGTCTTTAAGCCAAAGATCCAAGCCTTGTTGTTGCCTATTACTGACCCTTCCTGTGCGTAGGACATAGCTTTTAATTGTACGATGCATATAATAACTCGCTTGCAAAATGCAAATAATTATACTGAGTTTGGCTTGTGATTGTAAGCAGCTTCGCTTTCTTCTAAGATAGCCAGCAGTAAATACAGAGGAGTGATTCTTATCCATGAAAGTGATTAGCTTTAATGCAAATGGCATCCGTGCATCTGCACGCAAGGGTTTTTTTGAGTGGTTGTCTACGCAAGATGCTGACTTCGTTTGCATTCAAGAAACCAAAGCACAGGTCCATCAGTTGCTTCCTGAAGACCTGTTTTATCCTCAGGGGTATACTTGTGATTATTTTGATGCAAAAAAAAAGGGATATAGCGGGGTAGCAATTTATTCTAAACACAAGCCGCAAGCTATAGTTAAGGGCTTTGGGTATCATTATTGTGATGATGAAGGACGTTACATCCAATTCGATTACCCTAAACTGTCCGTGGTTTCCTTATACTTGCCTTCAGGAACCAGTGGCCTTGGCCGCCAGGATGTAAAGTATGCTTTTCTCGAACAATTTGCCCAACATTTAATAAAATTAAAAAATGAAGGCCGGGAATTGATACTCTGTGGCGATTATAATATTGCACACAAACAAATTGATTTAAAAAATTGGCGTACCAATCAAAAAAACTCAGGATTCTTACCCGAAGAACGTGCTTGGATGGATGCCCTATTCGGTGATATTGGGTTGGTTGATGCCTTTAGAGTCCATAATCAGGCTGAGGAGCAATACACTTGGTGGTCTTATAGAAACCGTGGTTGGGAAAAAAACGTCGGTTGGCGTATTGATTATCAAGTGGTTACACCAGGTTTAACAGACCATATCGTTGATACGCGCATATTTCGTGAACCCCGTCTTTCTGACCATGCCCCCTTACTGATTGAATATAAAGGAGAATGGTGTGTTTAAATTAGCCAGCTGGAATGTCAATTCCTTAACCGTTCGCTTGGATCAGGTGTTACATTGGATGGAAAGTACCCAAATAGATGTGCTTGCCTTGCAGGAAACAAAAATAATGGACGACAAATTTCCAGTAAGCCTCTTTAGTGAAAGGGGATATCAGGTTGTTTATTCTGGTCAAAAATCATACAATGGTGTTGCCATCATCAGTCGCCATCCTATCACCGAGGTTATAAAAGACATCCCTAATTTAGAAGATCCACAACGTCGTATGTTGGCAGTAACTGTGGCTGGCATTAGAATTGTTAATTTATATGTGCCTAATGGATCAGAGCTGACTTCACCTAAATATCTTTATAAATTAGATTGGCTGCAAAAGCTTTGTGACTTTATTAACGAACACCTAAAATGTTTCCCCAACATGGCATTGGTAGGAGATTTCAATATTGCGCCAGCGGACATAGACGTCCACGATCCGGTGGCTTGGCAAGGGCAGGTTTTGGTAAGTCCAGCTGAGCGCGCGGCATTTGCTGGATTATTGTCTTTAGGATTTATAGACAGTTTTAGACACTTATATCATCAAGAGCAACAATTTTCCTGGTGGGATTATCGAGCTGCTGGGTTTCGTAGAAACAGAGGATTAAGGATTGATCATGTGTTGTTAAGTTCCGCATTATGTTCCTCTTGTCGTCATTCGGTGATAGATAAGGAGCCACGTAAGGCCGAAAGACCTTCAGATCATGCACCTGTGTATGTGGCCTTGGATTGGTGAATATATGCTATAATATAAGTCAAATTGAAAATTATATAAGCTCTAGTCACTGTTGAAAATAATTTATGAGTCTAACTGTTTTTAAGGAGTGCTGATGAAAACACCAGTTACACTTTCCTGCAGTGTCTTGTTATTTTGTCTGTGTTTGAGTATAAGTTCGCATAGTATGGCAGGCCTTTGCGGTTGTCATATGCTAGGTATTGAAAAGCAGAATATTGACAGTAATATCATTCGAACTGAGGACGATTGTGCCTTACATTGTGACAAACTACACCAAAAAATGAGCAGTTTCCAGGCTCAGTGATCATTCAACAGTTGTTCGATGTACCGTCTGCAAGTGAGTGGCTTTTGCAAATAATTAATAAATTGTCGTGTACCACCAGTGCCGGTAATAACCAAAGCCCCATATTGAAATATACTTCCTGAAATGGATTGGCGTATATCTATAGACTCAATTTTACTGATGGGGATATCTTTGGTTTCCCTAACAACGACACCAGTTCGCAAAATAACATGGTTTTTTTGAATGGTTAGAGATGAAAAATAGTAGGTAACCCAAGTTGCCAATATCCAAAGCAGTGAACAGGCAAACAGAATATAAGATAATTCCCTCAGTACATCAAAGTAATATCCCAGTAGGAGACTGAGTATACAAACCATTACTGGTAAAAAAAATATTATCCAATGAAGCCTTGCGAAATAAATAATACTTGGATCACCGTTTAAAGTGATTTTTTCAGTCATACAGTACTCCCACCAGAACAAAGAAAATACATCATAAGTCAGCACGGGACTATGGGGCAATATATTTCAGTTAAGATTATTAAATAAATAAGATAGGGAATTTTTGGCTATTTTGCTATTCTATATGCACCCCCTATTCTTTAAGAAAAGCATGCGTCCTATCAAATATTGCCTCAACAAGCAGCTGGTGAACTTATGTCAGCGCTCCTTTCAATTAGAAGATCTACAAGAAAAAATTTCTCAATTGCTACCACAGGAACTGGCCCATACTTGTCAGGTAAGCAGTTTTGATAAGGGATGCTTGATACTAACCACAAGAGATGCCTCTTGGGCTTCTTTATTGCGATATGCCATGTATGATCTCAGGGATAAGCTTAGGAAAGAAGCAGGTTTATATCAATTATTGTCTATAAAAGTTAACTTGATTGAGCCGCTACAAGAGTATGTAAATAAGCCCCAAGCGCAGCTTAATCAAATCATATCTACAAAGGCCAAGGCCCAAATCATCGAAAACAGCAAACAGTGTACCTACCTACCACTAAAACAAGCTTTATTACATTTAGCTGGTGAAACACCCCCTCAATTAAAAAAATCTTAAGTTACTAACCGACTGTTTTTTTTAAATGAATCTGATTTTTCATACCTTGAAAACCTGAATAGAAAAATAATAAAGTTGATTTTTATTTCTGTGTGTGTAAAAGTATCGCAAATGTATCCAATACTCATTTACACATTAATCAGTTTTGCCTGGGTTCAGTATGGTTTCTTATGGGAGGTGCCAGCACCCCAAAAGCCCGAGCAAAGCACTGTTGTGGTGCTTAAAGAACACCCGCTCAAGCCGCGTAAACCAAATACAGTTCCTACTAAAATTGGAACCTTGGATCATCACATTGCTTTGATGAAAGTATCTTTTGAAAATCTGCCCGGTTGGGATAAAGCACATGTTACAAAATCATTACACGCTTTTCAGCTATCTTGTAAGACCTTTTTAAAACAAAATCCCAAACATGCGGTAGGTTCTGTACGCATCAAATTAAAGGCTGGCGATTGGAAGCCTGCCTGTGATGCCGCCTCATTGATTGATTCAAATTCAGAAGAAGAGGCCCGCCTTTTTTTTGAAACCTGGTTTAACCCAATAGAGTTTAAACAGGCCAAAAAATCCACTCATGGATTATTTACTGGTTATTATATGCCTGAATTTAATGGCAGTTTGAAGCGCACTAAAAACTTTACCACGCCAATTTATGGTTTGCCCAAGGGTTTGAATTGGGAAACGCACCATAAACACTATTACACCCGAGAACAAATTGATAAAGGTCTTATGAAGAAAAAGGCCCCTGTCATTGCCTGGATAAAAAATCCAGTTGAAAGACTTTTTCTCGAAATTGAAGGTTCTGGGGTTATAAAATTAAACAGTGGTAAAAAGGTTTATTTAGACTATGCGGGTGAAAATGGAGCACCTTATACATCCATTGGTAAGCTATTGATTAAAAAAGGTGTCATGACTAGAGATACAGCCTCAAAGGCGGCTATAACCAACTACTTAACAAATCACCCCAGCAAAATAGACCCCATTTTACATAAAAATAAGTCTTTTGTGTTTTTCCAAAGAGTTGAAAAACCCAGTACCCTGGGCGCTCAAGGTGCCACCCTAACCCCTGGATACTCTTTAGCAATAGATAAAAAATGGATACCCCTGGGCGCACCCTTATGGTTAAATGCCACTCAACCTGATGGCACAAGTGAAAGGGAAAAACAATTTCGTAGATTGATGATTGCACAAGACACCGGAGGTGCCATCCGCGGTTTGATGCGGGGCGACGTATTCTGGGGTTGTGGAAAAAGGGCTACCTTTTTAGGTGAGCATATGAAAAACGAGGGACGCTTTTGGCTGCTTTTACCAAAATACGCCTTGAGAAGACTAACGATGCCGATATCGGCTTAAGTCCTCATATTATTTCTTGAATAGTGTTCTTAGAAAATCCCCCTAATTTTTAACTTGGATAGATCACAGATTTTTCATCCTACCTCGATTTACCCTGAGAGATTCTTAGCGGCTGTAGCACATACCATCATTAAGCAATTTAATCGAGTTTGATAGACCTCATAATGTCTAGAAACACTATTTGATAAGAAATCTTCTTCATGCTGGCAATCCTGTATTACGACTACGTCTAATACAGATTACGAGTTTAGTACAGGTAGCCTGTATCAGACGTAGTCGTAATACAGGATTAATGCATGAGGCGGCTAGTGATCAGAACGACAAACATCCTTACAAGTTAATTTGTCTTTTTCAGTCTGGATAGTTGCATGTTGTATTTTAAATTGACTTTCTAATGTTGTAACCAATTGCGCCCGTGCCTCATCGGTTAATAAAACATCTGGCATAAATAAATGCACTGACAGGGCATTTTCTTCTGTACTCATAGCCCAAATGTGTAAATCATGGATTTCTTTAACGCCAGGCCATGTTAATAAAAATTCCGAGACTTCAATGAGTGATATGTGGGTGGGAACGCCATCGATGATGAGCATGAAGCTTTGTTTAAACAAAGACCATGTACCTTTTAAAATTACAATAGCAATCACCATGGCCATGGCCGGATCTAGCCACAGCCAACCAGTCCAATACAACAAAGCTGCTGAAAACACGACACCCACTGAGACCAAGGCATCATAAAATAAGTGCAAATAAGCGCCTCGTATATTCAAATCATCTGATCCACGCAAAAACAAAGCTGCGGTTGAACCATTCACCAGGATGCCTATCCCTGCCACAATCATGACAGGAAATGCTTGGATCTGTGTAGGTAAAATCAATTTGTACAGGGCGTCAGTTACAATGATCCCACAAGTAAATACCAATAAAAGCGCATTGGACAAGGCTGCGAGGATGGTGGTTTTTTTTAAACCATAGGTGGTTTTTGAGGTGGGTTTACGTTTGCCCAAACGGATGGAAACCCAGGCTAAAATCAAGCCCAGTACATCGCCTAAATTATGAAAAGCATCGGCCAGTAAACTGCTGGAACTGGCAATATGTGCATACACAATCTGAATGATTACAAACAAACTGTTGGCGATGATTGCAATAAGAAAGGCCTTATTGTAAGCCAAGGCGCCAATGTTGTGACTATGATTATGCCCTGTGTGGTCATGTTGAGTCATATCTTTAAACCTTATTCTGCATCTTGAGTATAATGATTTATCCCTATCTTAATTCTGTCACGCGTTTGCTTTTTGCGCCAAGCATTGGTATCGCGTAAAGAATAAACACAGCCACAATATTCTTGTTTGTAAAAATTTTCACGTTTGGCAATCTCATACATCCGCCCAGAGCCACCTTCTTTTCTCCAATTGTAGGTCCAGTAAATCATCTCTGGATAATGACTGGCAGCCTTAAGACCCGATTCGTTGATTTGATTCATATCCTTCCAACGAGAGATTCCTAAAGAGCTTGATATGACTGGAAAACCGTGTTCATGCGCGTATAAGGCAGTCCTTTCAAAACGCATGTCAAAGCACATGCTACAGCGTATGCCTCGTTCTGGCTCCATTTCCATGCCTTTTGCTCTTTCAAACCAATTGTCTTTATCATAATCTGCGTCAATAAAAGGAATCTTGTGTTTGTCAGCAAATTTTATATTTTCTTGCTTACGTATCTCATATTCAGCTACTGGGTGAATGTTGGGATTATAAAAAAATATTGAAAATTGAATGTCAGAGTATATCAAGGCCTCCATCACCTCGCCTGAACAAGGAGCGCAACAAGAATGCAAAAGTAAGGACTTCTTTTGATTGGGTAAAATCAATTGTTCTCTTTGAGTCATGGAACAGCTTCCTGAAGATGAATAAAATGTTGACGATAATAACTCAATTCGTTAATTGAATCTTTGATATCATCCATAGCAAGGTGTTTAGATTCTTTGGTCAACCCACTGAGCAAATCCGGGCGCCAGCGAAGTGCCAATTCTTTTAATGTGCTGACGTCTAAATTTCTATAATGAAAAAAAGCAGCCAGTTCGGGCATATATTTGTATAAAAATCGTCTGTCCTGGCAAATGCTGTTGCCACACATGGGTGATTTGCCCTTATCCAGGTACTCTTGTAAAAATGCAATCGTTAATTGTTCAGCCTGTGATTCCAGTATGTCACTGTTTAATACTCTATCAACCAGGCCTGATTGATTATGTTGACGGGTGTTCCAAGCATCCATTTGATCCAGCAAAGCCTTGGGTTGAGAGATAGCAATGATAGGGCCTTCGCCTAAAATATTTAAATGGGGGTCGGTGACCACGGTGGCAATTTCTATTATCCTGTCTTGTTCGGGATATAAACCAGTCATCTCTAAATCAATCCAAATTAAATTTTGATTATTTTTCATCTTTTTTTATATTCCAGGAGGTTATGATAAGGTTCACACAAGCAACCCGATGTTGGTGCAAGGCCGCTTTGATTGCTTTGTCTTGAAAACCTAGGGCAATCATGTGTTGTGAGGTGACTTTGGTACATTCACTTAGTATATAACGCCAAAGGTTGCTTTGCGAATATTCAATGGCTCTGCCACAGCCTTCTGCATCTGCTTGGCAGGCAAGCAGCAGATTTAAAAACAATTGCGGCCGGCGAAAGGCGTCTATTTCATAAAGCATTTTAACGATGGTATTGGCACGTAATTCGAATAAGCGGTGAATATTTAAATGAAATCGGCTCACAAGCACCGCCAAAGTTCGATAATCAGAAGGGATGCGCAAACGCGCAGCCAAGGTTTCAATGAGTCCAACACCTCTCTCCTCATGACCATGATGTTTAGGCCAGCAGGACATGGGAGAGGTGGCTTTGCCCAAATCATGTACAAGGGCTGCAAAACGAATGATTGGGTCCGTACTTAAGGCAGAGGCTGCCTGTAAAACCAATACTGTATGAATGCCAGTGTCAATCTCAAGATGATATTTAGGTGGATTTGGTACACCAAACAAAGCATGAATCTCTGGTAACACAACTTTTAAGGCATCACATGAGCGCAAAGTTAGGATAAATTGCTCAGGATTTTTTTCCTCTAAACTGCCCTGCCATTCTTGCCAGACACGTTCTGGAACCAGATGTGATAATTCGCCACGTTTCACCATTGCAAGCATCAAACACCGTGTTTCATTGGCAAGTTTAAACCCAAGGTGATGAAATCGTGCAGCAAAACGTGCCAAGCGTAACACTCGAACTGGATCTTCAATAAAGGCAGGAGACACGTGCCGTAATAGTTTATTTTCTATGTCCTTTTGGCCCCCGTAGGGGTCGATGATGTTGTTGTGTTCATCCATGGCCATGGCATTGATGGTTAAATCACGACGAGCTAAGTCCTCTTCAAGGCTTACCTTGGAACTGAAATTACATTCAAAACCATAATATCCTGGGGCTGATTTTCGCTCTGTTCTAGCTAGGGCATATTCTTCTTTGGTTTTTGGATGCAAAAATACTGGAAAATCACGCCCCACTTGTTTGAAATTTTTTTCAATCAATTCTTGCGGGGTTGAACCAACCACAACCCAATCGCGCTCTTTAACGGGAAGACCCAAACATGTATCGCGAACAGCGCCACCAACCAAGTAAACTTTCATTAATGCTTAATGTCCTTCATAATGTATCTTAAGACCCTGAGGGATTATAGTATAGATTATCATTATGAGTAAAAGACGAATCAACAAACAACAATCGGCGCGCATTGAAAAAATACAACAATCCTACCATGACACCAAGGACAACCTTCATGATTCCTTAGCTGATGGCCTTGTCATTACAAGGTTTAGTCGCCATGTAGAACTGGAAGACAAGGACGGTAAGCGTGTTCGATGCTCTATCAGGCCTAATTTAGACATATTGGTAGCTGGTGATAGAGTCATTTGGCAAACAGAAGGGGACAACCAAGGTGTTGTTGTCAGTCTGTACCCAAGAGCCAGTATTTTGGCCAGACCCACCGCTGCAGGATTGCAAAAACCCATAGCTGCAAATATTACCCAACTCATCATCGTCATCGCGCCTAAGCCTGAGTTGTCCTGGCCTTTGCTAGACAGCTACTTGATAATGGCAGAAACATTGCGTTTACATGCTGTGATTTTAATGAATAAATCAGACCTCCCATCACAGCGCATCAAACAAGAGTTGATAGGTGATTATCAACCTTTGGGCTACCCTTTGATATTCACAAGTCAAACGCATATGGCAGGATATGAGGAATTAAAAAAAGTACTTAATCATCAGGTCAGTGTGTTTGTGGGGCAATCAGGTGTAGGGAAATCATCGCTCATCGCGGGCATCTTACCACATGAACCAAATATACAGATTCAAGACATCTCTGAAATCTCTGAGTTAGGACGACACACCACCAGTAATTCGCGCTATTATCATCTTCCCAGTGGGGGCGCACTGATTGATTCGCCAGGGATAAGGGAGTTTAGTTTATGGAGCATGGATATGCCAAGCCTGGCACAAGCCTACCCTGAGTTTGCACCCTTGATCCCACAGTGTAAATATAGAAATTGTTTACATGTGAATACCCCGCATTGTGCCATTCTTGAAGCCTTAAAGCATGGGAAACTATCAAAAAGACGGTATGATAATTTTATTAAATTAAGTATGCAGTTCAAAAAGGAATCTTGATGATTCGCGCATTGTTTTTGATAATGCTTTGTCATTGTGGACTGTTAGCAGCAGAAGAAACAGATCAGTTCACATTACCCCCCTTTGAAATTCAGGACATTGGCTTTGCTGCCAGCAATAGATTATATGCAATCATTGAGGAGGCAAAAAATCAAACCAATTCAGATATACAAGCCTTACTCCCAGCAGCAAACTACAGTAAACGTGCTGCTCATAGATTGGCTTTGCACCGCCAAGGGAGCACCTTTGCAGACTTTATTTACAGTAAAGGTGGAGCGGGTTTTCCTCGTTGGTTAAGACCAACGCACTCAGCTAAACCAATTGCTCCTTGGCAATATGAACCTTTGCCTTGGAATACCATTTATTGGAAGGTCTTTTCTCAATCGCCTTTCTCTATACTACGATTAACGCCAACCATCAAAATGTTTGGTTTTTATTTTGGTAGTGATAAAATAGGCCATTTTTTCATGCAGGGCCATACTTACTTTAAGTTGTATCAGTTTCTTTTGCTTCATCATAAAACGCCACAACAAGCACAGGCACTCATGATACAGTTTGGTCGTTTCATTGAAACAACTTATTTAGGGACCATGGTAAATGGGGTTTATTCTAATGCAGATCTGTCTGCAAACTTTGCAGGTTTTAAATTTTATATGAACCTTACCCATCCTGTGCAAATCGGCTCTAAATTACACCCTCCCATATTGGTTTTAAAAAATGATCAGTGGACCTTTTCACCCCATGTAAACAAAGATAGGCTTTTAGAACCTTTTCTTTCTAACCATTTAAATGAAGCTTGGAATCCATCTCATTATACCTTTATGCGAGGTCAAATTCGTATCAATGTAAAACAACGATGTACACAATGGATAGAACGCCTGGGCCTTACACCTGAAATGGTAGGTGCACAGCTTGCGCAAACAAGGCTTTGGCATGGAGAAGAGTACGGCCATTGGCTTGCGGAACACCAAGCAGTTACTTTATTAACTTGTTTTGGAGGCAATTGAGATGGTCATTTGGATTGATGGCGATGCTTGCCCCAAAATGATCAAACACATTTTATTTCGTGCGGCCATGAAACGTCAGGTCATGGTCATTATGGTTGCTAATCATCTCCCAATTGTACCACCCTCTCCTTTTATCAAACGGGTGAAAGTTGATTCTGGTTTTGACAAGGCTGATAATTATATCGTGATGCATTTAAAGCCTCAGGATTTGGTCATCACTGCTGACATCATTTTGGCAGATGAGGTGGTAACAAAAGAAGCTTTTGCTCTAAACCCCCGAGGCATGCTGTACACTGCCAACAATATCAAACAAATTTTAAACATCAGACATATGAATGAATCCCTCAGAGAAAGTGGACTCATTCGCAGTGGGCTAGAAAGCTTAAGCCCAAAAGAAATACAAAATTTTTCTAATCATCTAGACAAAATCATTAGCTTATCTTCAGTCTAAACGAGTACACTTAGGCTATTTTTCCTAACTGGCCATCCCATGTTACATTTTTCACAGTGTTCTTTAGAAACCTTCTTAAACCATTATTGGCAAAAAAAGCCGCTATTCATGCCTCAAGCCTTGTCCAACTTTAAAAATCCAATTTCTGCCGATGAGTTAGCAGGCTTGGCATTAGAAGAGGAGCTTGAAAGTCGTTTGGTGATTCAAAGGCCGGGGCAGCAACCTCAGTGGACTTTGCAGCGCGGCCCTTTTGTAGAAGGGGATTTTGCAACCTTACCTACAACCCATTGGACTTTGTTGGTCCAAGGCGTTGACAGATTTGTTCCTGAGGTAGCCCGCCTTTTTGATAATTTTGATTTTATACCGCAGTGGCGCGTAGATGATGTCATGATAAGTTATGCGGTAGAGCAAGGCAGTGTGGGTCCCCATTATGATAATTATGATGTGTTTTTATACCAAGCTCAGGGGCGGCGACAATGGACTTTAACCACTAAAGACTGTGTTGAAAATAATTATATAACCGGTTTAGATTTAAGGATCATGAAAGACTTCAAAACAGAGATGACCTTTGTGCTTGAAGAAGGAGACATGCTTTATTTGCCGCCACAGGTGGGTCATCATGGTATTTCATTAAGCAAAGAGTGTATGACCTACTCCTTTGGCTACCGTAGTTATCAAGGCCAGGAATTGTGGGATAGTTTTGGAGAGCATTTGTCTACTAAAAAGACGACTGCTTTCTTCTACCAAGATCCCCCCTGGGCTGGGCTCGAAAAAAACGCACATTTACCCAAGCAATCTTGGGTGCAAGCACGTAAGGTACTACAAGCCATCATTAATGATGACAATTTAATGCAGGATTGGTTTGGTGGTTTTGCAACCCAGCTTGATCAGCAGGCTGAAAATCTATTACCTCCTGAGGATACGCAGGCTGAGTTTTCAGAATTTATTCAATCATTGTTGGATTCCAAGGGGCTGGTCCGTAATACACTTTGTCGATTTGCTTATTTTAAAACCGATGATGATTTTACATTATATATCAATGGATGTAGCTGGGACATTGAAGCGGTTGATGTGGAATTGGTTGAGATCATCGCCAATTACCGCGAGATTTTACTAAAAGACATCAAACCCTTCATAGGCAATCTTGCCAATGAATCTTTTTTATTTGCCCTATGGCAATTGCAATGGCTAGAATGCATTACAGAGGAAAGCTAGCATGAGTGGCTTTGATGTCATTATCATAGGCGCAGGCGCTGCCGGGTTGATGTGTGCCATTGAGGCTGCCAAACGGGGTCGCAGTGTCTTGATTCTTGAAAAAAGTAATAAAGTAGGTAAAAAAATTTTAATGTCTGGGGGTGGACGCTGTAATTTTACAAATATCCACACAAGTCCTGAGCAATTCATATCAAACAATGCACATTTTTGTAAATCGGCCTTGAGTCGTTACACCCAATGGGATTTTATAAATTTGGTAGAAAAACACTCGATAGCTTATTTTGAAAAAACCTTAGGACAATTGTTTTGTGAAGATAAATCAGCCTTGATTGTTGAGATGTTATTGAAAGAATGTGCCGACCTTAGAGTCGCAATTCATTTAAACCAAAGTATAAGTCAAGTAAACAAAGGTGAAAACGGCTTTGTTGTTCAGGTCAATCATATAAGTCATCACTGTGAGTCGCTGGTGGTGGCCAGTGGTGGCTTGTCTATCCCTACACTGGGTTCAAGTCCATTTGGCTACCAGCTTGCTGCGCAATTTGGATTGAAAGTGTACCCTTTGCGTGCAGGTTTGGTGCCCTTTACCTTACATCTTCAAGATAAGGCGCGTTTTGAAAGTTTGGCTGGCATTTCTATTGAGGCTTTGGTGAGTTGTAGAGGTAAATCCTTTCGTGAACAACTCTTGTTTACACATAGAGGATTAAGTGGACCAGTCATGCTCCAAATATCTTCTTATTGGTACCCTGGGGATAGGCTATCTATCCGCTTTTTGCCCACTGTTGACTTGCATCAGGCATTGTTACTAGCAAGAGGTCAATCACCCAATGTAGGGTTAAAAACTTTTTTATCAAGCTTTGCAGCCAAACGATTGTTGGATGTCTTATATACACCAGAACAGTTGGTTATGCCCTTGAAACAATTTACAGACAAGGCTTTTTTGACAGTTGCCAACCAGCTGCAGGATTTTTCAATCACACCCAATGCAACTGAGGGGTATAGAACGGCTGAGGTGACACTAGGGGGTGTTGACTGCAATGAAATATGTTCTAAACGTTTTGAAGCAAAACAGGTGCCTGGATTATTTTTTGTAGGAGAAGTTTTAGATGTTACAGGGTGGTTGGGTGGTTATAATTTTCAATGGGCCTGGTCTTCAGGCTGGGCTGCAGGACAAGTGGTTTAGGCAAGTGTAATACCTCTTAAATAATTACAAATGCTAAACTTTATCTAAATTCTAAATGACTGTCGTCCCGGAATTTAGCGCGACTTGTCGAGCATGCAAGAATTAGTCGCGCTTAAAGTCTGGGATCCATTCTCAGTACACACTGTGCGATTTGGTAGTAAGAATATTTTAACTGCCTCATTACAAGTGAGGATAAACCCGTTGTAATGATTGCAATACCACCAGCACCTCTTCAATATGGCCATCTACTGTTACCTTTCGCCATTCATGTTGTAATATGCCTTTTGGGTCAATGATGAATGTGCTACGTTCAATGCCCCTGACTTGTTTGCCATACATAGATTTCATGCGGATGACGTCAAAGGATTCGCAGAGCATTTCTTCAGGGTCACTGATGAGTTCAAAGGGTAGATTTTTACTGGCTTTGAATTTTTCATGGGAGGTCAATTTATCACGCGAGACCCCTAAAACAATGGCATTGAGAAAGGCGAATTCTTTATCATTGTCTCTAAAATCACAGGCCTGTGTTGTGCAGCCTGGGGTTGCATCCTTTGGATAAAAATAGAGAATCAACCATTGGCCATGAAACTGATCCAAATTTGTATTGATGCCATTGGTTGCTTTGAATTGAATTAAAGGAACTTTATCACCCACGTTCATGTGCATATCCCCTTGTTTGACACACTTTGAGTTTACCACATTTCAAAGATTTGGTTGGGATATTATTAATACAATTTAAATAACTAAAGATCAGTAAGACTTGCAAAATTCATTAAATGCTATATTATGAGCACTCTTTTCAAATTTATTATACGAGGGCTTTATGAGTTTTAAAGAAAAGGCTATGAAATATGGCATGATATATAAACGCAAAGTAATGGGTTATGTTAGAACCATGGGCAAAATTGTAACAGGTAATTATCCCGGGCCTTTTGCCAGTAAAGCTGCTTTATTATTTCTAATGGTTGTATTTTCTCCTATAAGTTTATTAATCATAGGGCCTATAAAATCCCTTGCTGATCTGTATTTTAGAAGACATGAAATTCCTAAAACAGATATCGATGAAGTGGTTTCTAAGATTGAAGCTATCAAAGAAACTGCTGCTATGAAACCTTTACTTGAAATAATTTCTGATTACAATGCAAAATCATATTCGAGTACGCATTTAAAATCATCATTACTTTCTGTTAATGCAGGTGTACATGAAAAAATATACGAGTGTTATCTTCAAACAGAAAAAGAATTGAAAGAAGACCAGTTTACAGACTGGGACATGTGCAATACTAAAAATGTAGAAGATAAGATTTCTGCGGTTGAGTTAAACAGTGTCAATAGGGTAAAATTAGATACTGTACAGAATAAAAGAGTTGATGCTTGGGCCAAAGTAGAAATGAATGATCAAAAATGTCTAATTGAAAATTTTTTATTGGATCCCATCAACAGAGGTAAACAGATGCCAAAAAGGATTTGTAGTTATTTTTTCAATCTGAGGACATTGGAAGATGCACTTCAGGATAAACAAAACAAAGAAGAAAGTTCTTTTGCGACGGCAAATGCACTAGACTGAGCTTATCAAAATGATTTTTGAATTTTTCATCCCAAGGGATGGGTATGGATTTGACACCCCTTTGCTCTATAAGCCTTAAAGCGGACCCGACTTTGTTCTTTTTCAGATTCTACATTTGAAACCAGTTCCATGATGCGTTTAAATTGTGTATAAAAAACCGGAATGTCATGGGCTAGGTTTAGTAAAATATCATTAAAACCCTTGGGCGCTTGGCTATGACCCAGTTGGATTGGGGGTGGTGAATAAGGGCCCTCACCTAGAAGATTGTGGGGAATGAAGCTGTCGTCTTTGAAAGTCCATAACAATTCATCAAGCAACTCCGCATCTTGTTGATGGTCACAATGTACGTACACCCTATGTCCTAATTTATAAGCTTTTTCCAGCAACCGACAGGCTACCAGCCAGCGTGCATCAATAGCACTGCTTTCTAATAAATAAAAATCAACGCGTATTGGCATTGGCAGCTTGACGAAGTAATTGGGTTAATAAATAAACTGGACGTCCAGTGGCATTGCGATGTTTCCCTGTGATCCAGGCGGTACCTGCGATATCTAGGTGAGCCCAAGAAAATTTTTGGGCAAAGCGAGATAAAAAGCAGGCGCCAGTAATACTTCCGGCAACACGGTCAAAGGTTGCATTCAGCATATCAGCAATAGGACTGTCTATGGCCTCCTGGTATTCATCATCAAGGGGCAAACGCCAGATTTTATCTTTGCTCTCAATGGCCGCCTCTTCAATGAGTTTTGCCAATGCATCATCTTTGGTTATGAGACCTGTATTTATTTTTCCAAGAGCTACAATGACTGCCCCAGTTAAGGTAGCAATATCAATGACATATTTTGGATTAAAACCTTCTGCATAAGTCAGGGCATCAGCTAGAACCAATCGGCCTTCTGCATCTGTATTGATGATTTCCACTGTTTGTCCTGACATACTGGTGACTACATCTCCAGGCTTCACGGCAGATCCGCTGGGCATGTTTTCAGCACTGGCTATGATGCCGACTACGTTGATGGGTAATTTAAGCAAGGCGCAGGCCTTTAAAGCCCCAAGGACACTGGCAGCGCCACACATATCATATTTCATCTCGTCCATAATGCTGCCAAGCTTTAATGACAATCCGCCTGAATCAAAGGTAATACCTTTTCCTACGAACACAATAGGAGATGCAGCATCATCTCCTCCTTTGTATTGAATTTCAATCAATCTTGGCGGCTGTACACTGCCCTGCGACACAGCCAATAGGGTATTCATGCCCAGCTTTTCCATCTCTTTTGGGCCTAAAACCTTGCAGCTCATCATTTCAAATTGGGTAGCCATCGCCTGAGCTTGCTCGCCTAAAAATGTGGGAGTACAAATATTGGCAGGCATATTTGCCAAATCACGGGTTAATTTTACACCACTGGCTATGGCTTGCGCTGTATGAATGGTCCCTTCATCCGAGCCTGGCAAATAAAAGGTCACAGATTTTAAGGAGTTGATTTTGGGTTCTTTCTTTTTAAAATCTAGAAATTGATACTGTTGATGATCAAGTTTTAAGATCATTTTTTCCAGTTGCCAATCTGGTGTATTTTCAGCCAATTGGGGCAAACACAGGGTAGCGGAGGAGATTTTTTGTTTGTTGAGTGCCTGGGCTAAATCAACCAGTCTTTTTTCTAAGTGACTGAAGGTATATGATTGTTGGTCACCAAACTGTATTATAAATAAACTTCTTCCCTGCAGATCATTTTGCCATAAACTGTCTCCGGACTCACACAGTCCTTGACTAAGTTTTGTGATTAAACCGTGATTCTCTTTGTCTAGTTGCATTGCAAAGCCTGACATGGGCCGATTTAGAAAAATACCTAGCACAAGACAATCATTCATTGCCAGTGATGGATTTTGAGTTAATGCATAGTTCATAGCGTATTCCTAAAGAGAGGGTTCATCAATTTTTTAATGGTTTCTTTGCAAAGCAAAGGTTGCCAAATCTTTTAAGGCTTGTTTATAGTCTGAATCTGGTAAACAGTTCAAAGCAGACACTGCTTTGTCTATCTCTTCTTGTGCAATGCCTTTTGAGTAATCAATGGCTTTGGTGTCTTCAATGGTTTTGAGAATATCAGGCAAACAATCTAAGTTACCTTGCGTAAGACTGGTTTTAATTTGAAGCTTTTGTTTTGCACTACCCTGTTGAAAGGCATAAATCAGAGGCATGGTGGCCTTGCCGTCGGCTAAATCATCTCCTATGTTTTTGCCTAAAACCAAAGCATCAGCACAATAATCTAATATATCATCAGCCAGTTGAAAGGCGTTGCCCAGGTGTAACCCATAGGTATATAGTGATTGCTGAACTGAGGGACTCACACCACTCACCTGAGCTGCTATTTGGGCTGCAGCTGCGAATAACAAGGCGGTTTTTGAGCGAATGATTTCGAAATAATCCTCAAAACTCAAGTGAGGGTTGTGCCGATTGGATAGCTGTTTGACTTCCCCACTTATAATTTTGAGGGAGGTTTCGGTAATGATTTTGATGATCTCCATGTCACCTACCTCAATGGCTAATTGCATGGATTGAGTGAATAGAAAATCACCGACTAATATGCTGGCTTTATCACCCCAAATGCTGTTAGCAGTTTGTTGCCCCCGTCGCAAAGTTGACTCATCTACTACATCATCATGTAGAAGGGTAGCTGTATGAATGAATTCTATTAAAGCTGCCAGAGGTATGTGTAATTGGCCTTGGTACCCGCAAGCTTTACTCACCAATAAAACAATCAAGGGGCGCAACCGTTTGCCACCACTTTGCACTATGTGATTAGAGAGTTCATCTATTAAACCAATATGTGGCTGAATAGTATCCAAAATGAGTGCATTAACCGCATCAAACTCTTGACTAACTAACAGGCGGCTTGGCTCAAGACTCATTCGAATTCCTCTACTATTGAATCAAGGTATGCTAAGGGGGAGCCTGTAAATTGTCAATCAATAAGCTAAAATTCGTTGGCATTCACACGCATAGTTGGCTACTATTAACACTTTTTGAATTATGAATTGTTTCTATGAAGCCTTTTTCTTGTGAAATTCTCCACAAACATGCGGACAACAAAGCACGTGTAATGCGAGTAACCACGCCCCACGGGGCCTTTATCACACCGGTGTTTATGCCAGTTGGAACTCGGGCTGGTGTTAACAACATGACCAGTAATGAATTGCGGGCTTCCGGCAGTCAAATCATCTTGGGTGGTAATACCTATCATATGTTATGCGCCCCTGGGTTGGAAGTCATTGAAAAAGCAGGTGGAATGCATCGTTTTATGGATTGGAATGGCCCCATGTTGACAGACAGTGGTGGTTTTCAGGTATTTAGTTTGTCTAAAAATAAAGATAACTGCACCATTGACGAAAGTGGGGCGCATTTTAAGATACCAGGCTCTGATAGGATCATCCATATGACACCGGAGTTGTCCTTGGAGGCACAAAAAATCATTGGTGCAGATATCATCATGGCCTTTGATCAATGTACAACTGATACCTGTAGTAAAGACGAAGCTGCACATATCATGGCCCGTACGCATCGATGGTTGAAACAATCCAAAGCATATCATGAGCAACATCCTCAGTCGCCATATGGCTTTGGGCAGGCCTTGTTCGGAATCATTCAGGGCGGTATTTTTAAGGATTTACGTTGTCAAAGTGCCCAGTTCGTTGCTTCTATGGATTTGGATGGACTAGCCATTGGCGGTGAATCAATAGGGTTTGATATGAAAATGACTGTAGACATTTTAGATTGGATATCAAGCTATTTACCAGAAAACAAACCACGATATACAATGGGTGTTGGTATGTCTCCACAAGATTTGATAGATGTGGTTGCAGAAGGTGTAGATATGTTTGATTGTGTGGCGCCTACACGCAATGCACGCCATGGGGCCTTATATTGTGGCCAATTGGTTCAACAAGGCAACTGGGTTCGTTTTGACAGTGCCTATGATAATCATCGTATTCAAATAAAAAAATCTTGTTATTCTTCAGATTTTTTACCTATCATGCCTGGTTGCATCTGTTATACTTGTGTGCATTTTTCACGATCATATTTGCATCATCTATTTAAACAAAAGGCCAATGTCTTTACTGCGCTTGCTTGTATTCATAATATACATGTAATGCATGAAGTTTGTGCTAAAATGCGTGAGGCAATATTAAGTACTTAGGAGATAACATGGTTGTAATAAGCACATCAAAAGGTGACATCCATTTAAAATTGGACACTGAAAACACACCAGGCACCGTTGCGAATTTTTTAGAGTATGTACGCAAAGGCTTTTACAATGATACGATTTTTCATCGGGTTATTGATAAATTCATGATCCAAGGTGGTGGTTTAACTTCGAATATGGAGCAAAAATCAACGGATGCTGCCATCAAAAACGAAGCAAAAAGTGCAATGCCTAATAAAGTAGGAACAGTGGCCATGGCGCGAACAATGGACCCACATTCTGCGACTTCTCAGTTTTTTATCAATGTTGCAGATAATGGTTTTCTTAACTTCAGTGGTGATCATGCCCAAGGATTTGGTTACTGCGTTTTTGCTGAGGTGGTTGAAGGTATGGATGTAGTCAATGCCATAGCAAAAGTTAAAACGGGTCAGCGCCTGGGCCATGGCGATGTACCTCTGGAAGAAGTGAGTATTCTAGAGATTAAAGAGGTAGACTAATTTTAATTTTAGCAGCCTCATGTAGAGTTGGGCGTGAAGGAAGATTAAACACCTCATCCCCAACTCACTGGGTCTTAAGTTTAAGTTAAGGATTTCATGATTAAGCTTACCCCAATCCTTAATCTCTACCCAAGCCACATACCAAAGTCCTAATAAATCGGATTATCCCCTTCTCCAATACAAAGATAATTTCATGAAAGTTCCATAGATTTTTCTTTATCCTTGTGAAGATATGTATATGTATTTTTGTGCATGAATTCAAGCATATTTTTAGGTTCATAATCTGGTATTAATGACTTACGTTGTAGTGCGGCATCACTTAACTGTTCATAGCTATGTGGTAATTTTGTACCAATGGCTCTCATATGAACACCCAATAATCTATACCCCATTTTTACAGAAAGACGCAGAATTCCAGCAGGATTTGGTGATACATTTCTCTGTTCATCCATTGCAAGCCCACAACCAACTGCTTTTTGCCAGATCCAATCTAAGGCACAGTCAGAAAGCCCAGTATCTTTATAACCACCACCCACATTGCAGTGGGAACCGGGAAACCATGCTTGTTCAAGGATTTGACTTGTAGGGGAATTTGCTTGCTTTGTCCAAATGCAGGGTGCAAAGTATTTGCGGTGTTCATCGATTGCTAGCGCTTGATAGGCATAATCCACATAACTGTTGAGTTCCACATCATGAAATTCCCAGAATTTCTTGCCTATATAGGGAATAGGAATACCTAATGCACCCACTGTATCCCATACACCTATAAATTTAATGTTAAAGTCTGGCCATGAATATTTCTCACGAAAAGTTATTGAACCTATTGCATTGGGGTGGCTGTTATCTGTTCGAGATCGATACAATTGATAAGCTTCTTGAAATTTATTCACGTTTGTATCTTTGAGAATTCCACAGTTTCTGATAAGACCTGCCAGGCTTCGTACTGTATAGGAACCTCGGCTGAATCCAAACAGAAACACCTCATCTCCTGGAGTATAATTTAAAACTAAAAAAAGGTAGAGGTCTTGAATATTTCTCGATATCCCTGTGCCTAAAACACCACCAGTGACTTTATTAAAATATCCTTTTTCTACACCGACTCCTGCATGATAACAAACCAGTTGTGCTCTGCCTCTTGTATCAAAAGGGGAGACTGAGGTAGCTATTTTGACTACATTGGTGGGACTTGCAATTTTTTGATCTGTTTGATTTGGTTCATTCCAGGTGCCATCGCCACAGAGTATTATACGTTTGATCATCCCTAATCCTTTTAAGTAAGTTGTACCTGACATACACCGCGAGTCTTGCTTAATGTTTGTAAATCCTTAGAGTCAGTTTATCCCAAAAATTTTTAATGATTGACGCTGTCGTGAATGGTTCTGAAGCCTTGAGAACTAGCCTTGTTGACATTTGATCCCTCATGGTCGACGATGAATCAAGGGTTGAGAGGCCCTAAATTTATGAGAGTTTTTGATTTTGTATCATCAACAAAGTATCATGAATATAAGTAATTTTTCAAGCCGCAAGCTTTAGCTAGCTGATTAGAGTTGGCGCCTAATTGATTTTACCCACGAGGTCCACTGCCATTAAGTTCAGGATTTATATGGTTAAATTTACCCATACCCTTCAGGCTGAGGAGGTGTTTGCGCCGGCTCGAAGCCTATGCACCAAGGGCTTTGAGACGAGGCTGCCGCCTCTCCTCAGCCCGAAGGGTATGGGGGTAAATCCTTAACTTAAAGGCAGTGGTCTTAGAAAAGCCGCGGGCCCTTGAACTAAGAGGTAACATGAGTTTTGTGCCAGCGACTAATTATCCATTTATCAAAAAGGCAAGGGAATGGAAAGCAAATCACCCACAGGATTAATAAGGGCCCTTGGTTTAGGTGCTTTGATTGTATATGGTGTTGGAGATATTCTTGGTGCAGGAATTTATACCATCATTGGTAAAATTTCAGGGCATGCCGGTGAATTAACCTGGCTTTCTTTTGCCATTGCAATGAGTATTGTATTTTTAACTGCACTGACTTACAGCGAACTGAGTAGTCGCTACCCTAGAAGTGGTGGGGTTTCAATTTATGTCCAAGAAGCTTTTGGTAAAAAGTGGTTGTCTATAATTGCCGGCCTTTTACTTTTTTGTGCAACCCTACTTTCTATGTCTACGGTTTCACATGCCTTTGTTGGTTACCTTATAGCCATTGGATTTCAGGGTCCAAGGTGGCTCGGTGTTGCTTGTTTTTTACTAATTTTGATGTTGATCAACCTACGTGGGATAAAACAATCCTCCCTTGCCAATATGATAAGTACACTGATTGAGGTTAGCGGACTTCTGATGGTATTGTTTTTTGGTATTTGGTATTTGGCAACAACCCATAGTGAAATAATCATGCGAACAAGCCCTGGATTCATCGAAGTATTTCGTGGTGCTGCCTTGGCTTTTTTTGCATTTACTGGATTTGAAGATTTAGCCAATGTTGCTGAGGAAGTAAAGCAGCCAACAAAAAATCTGCCTCGGGCAATTCTAGCATCTATAGGTGCTGCCGGACTGTTATATCTTAGTGTGAGTTGGGTCGCCACAGCCATCATTCCAGGCAGTGTCTTAAGTCAATCAGATGCCCCATTATTAGAAGTGATGAGCAAAGCACATCCGGCTTTTCCTGGTTATTTGTTTTTAATTATTGCCATTTTTGCGGTCTCTAATACAACCTTATTAAATTATATTACCTCTTCTCGGTTACTTTACGGTATGTCCAAAGCCAAACTGATGCCTAACTTTTTACAAAAAACACACAAAAAATTTCATACCCCTTATATGGCAATATTGGTCATATTACCCCTGGTTTTTGGATTAAATATAACCAGTACTTTGACTGAACTTGCAAGTTCCACCAGTACAATGGTTTTGTTGATATTTTGTTTGAGCAGTGCTTCATTGATAAAGATTAAATTGGAAGAAAAGAAAAAGAATATTTCTATAAATACATTTAAGATACCGCTCTTCATACCTTGTCTTGCGATTATTTTAAACCTAACTGCAATCTCATTTTTGCCCTTAGGTAATATCATCCCAGCAGTCTTATTTATAATTAGTATATGTCTGGTGACTTGGTTTATAAAAAGAAGAAATCTAATCTAACAAAAAATCTTTAAACGGGGCGTGCAAATTCAGCCTGAATTATGAGTTTTTGGGAGGTCAAACTGTAATGCAAGACGAATAATTGTCTAATTCAAGTGCTTCTAGATTTTTTGTTTTAATTTTCAGGGTTCCTGAAAATAATCTGTGGCTCCGAGGCAGAGTTGTAATAAGCTTTAAGGCAAGCTCTATTTGCCCCGTATCACTTAAATATTCAAACGATTTATAAAAAACAGTGTCTATGTCACATTTTGTTTTAAACGCAGCTATTTTATATCCAAACACAGATCCAAGTGTTCCAGAGGAGGATATCACTGTTAACCAAAGCCATAAAGGGGTGGTAGTCCCTGCGGTCATAATAGTTAGTAAGGTCAGTGTACTTAATCCTATAAAAATCCCTAGTGCATTCCCTAAAATAGTCCATTTTGATTTCAAGGCAGGAGTATATTGGCACTGGATATACAAAGCTTGGTAAACCGAATTGATTTTTTCAAAATCCATATCGCGTATAGCAAATTTTAGAGTGCCCAATGATTTTCGCATCATCAACAGCTTCTCACGGGAAAGATGCTTACGTATATAATCATTATCTAAGCGCGTCTCCAATGATAGGATTGCTGTTTCAAAATCTTGCATAAAATTCTCCAAGGAAAAACATTGTTCAATTCATGTTTGAAATTAATTACAGTTTCAATTTAGGCTGTAATGAACATTTAAACTTCCATAAAGACACTCATTCGGCACATTGTTTGGATATTATACTTTTAAATTTAGAAATGTCTAGTGTAAATTATTTATTCAAGGTGTCATACTTAATAAAGCGATGAAGTTAAAAAAAGCAGCCCAGATAACTGCTTGGCGGGGTGTAAGCACCCCCGTGGTTATCCTCAAAAATGAAATGTCAACAGACCCTTGCTTACGAATGTAACTAGGTTATATATAATAGCTTGTTTTTGTCATTACTTTTGAAATCAAAGCCATGAGTTGACGGATCACAAAGGGAAGCTCCACGGCGCCTGCCACTTGGGCAATTGTTGCATGATGCGCCTCATCAGCCTGCATCTTCTGGAGAATTGCCCTTGTTTTCATGTCTTTAGGAGGTAAGCTTTGTATATGGTTTTGTAGATGTTTGCTGACTTGGCGTTCTGTTTCAGCCACAAAGCCTAAACTTATAGTATCTCCGGCTAAACCCGCAAGGGCACCAATGAAGAAAGAACCACTGTACCAAAGCACATTTAATTTGCTGGGATAGGAGCCCAATTCATGGATGCGTTGTTCACACCAAGCCAAGTGATCGGTTTCTTCCGCTGCCGCCTGTTGCATTTGTTCTTTTATATGGGCTAATTGGGCAGTCAGAGCTTGTCCTTGATAAAGGGCTTGAGCGCATACTTCACCTGCGTGATTAACCCTCATCAAACCTGAGATGTGCTTTTTTTCATGAGCAGCCAGGGGACTTTCTGCGATATTGTGAGCGGGTGACTGACGTTGTGCCGCCCGGTTTTGGGGCACTATAACACTGCGAAGCGCCTTATCCACTTCACAGATAAACCTATCAATAAAAGCATTAGACATCGATATTTTCCGCATCCAGGGCATGGGTTTCGATAAATTCTCGTCTTGGCTCTACCTGATCACCCATCAAGGTGGTGAATATAGCATCTGCGGCAACTGCATCCTCAATGGTGATTTGCAGCATTCGTCTTACCTCTGGATCCATGGTGGTTTCCCAGAGTTGGTCGGGATTCATTTCTCCAAGGCCTTTATATCGTTGTATAACTTGTCCTTTTTTAGCTTCTTCCATTAACCAATGTAACACTTGTTCAAAATTGATAACGGCCTGTGTTCTTTCACCGCGCTGAATGAAAGCACCTTCTTCCACAAGTTGCGCTAAACTTGTTCCTAATTCGACCATCTCTTTATAATCTTTTGAAGAGAAAAACTCAGGACTTATGATTATTTGAGTTTCCATTCCATGTTGTGCAATGGTTACTCTAGGAGTATATAGGTTGGTTTCTGGGGAAATAAAGTGGTCTACTGAATACACCTCGGTTTTAGAGTCATGCAGCTGCAAGCCTGCGTGTAATTGCTTACACCAATGGGCAATTGTCTCTTCATTGGTAAAATCATCTTTATTTAAGGAAGCCAGTTGCGCAAGACGTTTTAAAATTTGGGCAGGATAACGTCTTCTATGGCGTTTGATGAGTTTTTCAACACGTCTATATTGATGGACCAGGGTTTCTAAGGCCCTGGCGGTGATTGCCGGTGCATCTTTTGCAGGATAAAATGCTGCGCCATCCAAAGCACTTTGTGTTAAGTGTTCAAACAAAGCTTCATCGTCTTTGACGTATTGCTCTTGTTTGCCGCGTTTAATTTTATATAAAGGCGGTTGTGCAATGTATATATACCCTCGTTCTACCAATTCAGGGGTTTGTCTGAAGAAGAAAGTGAGTAGCAAGGTTCGAATATGAGAGCCATCGACGTCAGCGTCAGTCATGATGATGATGCGGTGATAACGGACTTTGTCTGGATCATATTCATCAGGCCCAATGCCACAGCCCAATGCTGTTATCAGAGTGGCTACTTCTTGTGAGCTTAACATTTTATCAAATCGCGCTTTTTCTACATTTAAAATTTTACCTTTGAGTGGTAAAATGGCTTGATATTTTCTATTGCGTCCTTGTTTTGCAGAGCCACCGGCTGAATCCCCTTCTACCAAGTATAATTCGGATAAAGCCGGATCTTTTTCCTGGCAATCAGCTAATTTCCCAGGCAGGCCTGCTATGTCTAAGGCGCCCTTGCGCCTTGTCATTTCACGGGCTCGCCGGGCCGCCTCTCTAGCCCTGGCTGCATCGATGATTTTTGCAACGATGGCTTTGGCCAAGGCTGGATTTTCAAGGAGAAAGTCATTAAATTTTTGAGAAACCGCTGATTCAACTACTGACTTTACTTCTGAGGATACGAGTTTGTCTTTGGTCTGGGAAGAAAATTTCGGATCTGGCACTTTAACCGACAATACCGCAGTTAGACCTTCTCGGGCATCGTCTCCTGTCGGTGAAATTTTAGCCTTTTTCGCATATCCTTCGTTTTCTATATAATTATTAAGGGTGCGTGTTAGGCCGGCACGAAAACCAGCCATATGGGTACCACCGTCTCTTTGCGGAATGTTGTTGGTGAAACAAAATAAGGTTTCTTGATAAGAGTCATTCCACTGCATTGCTAAATCTACGGTGATATTATCCTTTTCAAGGGACATAGAAAAGACAACGGGAATGATTGGGGTTTTATTTTTATTTAGGTGTTCAACAAAGGCTTTGATGCCGCCTTCATAGAAAAATGTATCTTTACGGTCATTACGCTCATCAAATAAATGAATACGCACTCCCGAATTAAGATAGGATAGTTCTCTTAGGCGTTTGGCTAGAATATCATAATGAAATTCAATGCTGGTAAAAGTTGCAGGACTGGGTTTAAACCATATTTGGGTGCCTGTATCCTTGGTTGGCCCTGTGGGCGAAAGGGGTGCCGAGGGAACTCCATGAATATAATCTTGTTCGTAAATTTGGCCTTCTCGACAAATTCGTAGATGCAATTTTTCCGATAGGGCGTTTACCACCGAAATGCCAACCCCGTGTAGACCCCCAGACACTTTGTATGAGTTATCATCAAATTTACCGCCGGCATGCAAAATGGTCATAATCACTTCTGCAGCGGAGCGACCTTCCTCTTTGTGGATATCAACAGGGATGCCTCGCCCATCATCTTTAACCGAGATGGATTCGTCTGAATGGATGCTTACAAAAATTTCTTTACAATGTCCGGCCAAGGCCTCGTCTATTGAATTATCAACAACTTCAAATACCATGTGGTGAAGTCCTGTGCCATCATCGGTATCGCCTATGTACATGCCAGGTCTTTTGCGGACAGCATCTAAACCTTTTAAAACTTTAATATTGGTTGAATCATAACTGGTTTGAACGCTCATGCGAAATCCTCTGCCCACGGGTACTTTGAAGCCCCTATTGTAGCATAATTTTTATATCAACTTATACTCAAAACTCTCCAGTTCGGAAGGGGTAGCAACTGTGGTCTATACTTACCTATAATTAGTTAAACCAGAGTTTGTGAGAATATAATTATGGCCCACTCATGGAAAGCTTTGTTTGAACAACGAATACTAAAAGATGCCAATAGCAAACAGGACATTGGGTTTGCTGAAAAGTACGTCACAGCTTTAACAACAAGTTATACCGAGCAACAGTCACTTACCGAGGCTATTCAGGATTTTAAACACATTAGACAATTATCGACTCAAAATCCACTGATCACTGATGTGTTTGCGCATACATCTAAGGAATACCCTTACAATGTAAAATTGTATAGTTTGGGTGATCACATGCCTTTGTCAGATATTTTACCTACATTGGAAAACATGGGTTTACGTACCTATACAGAACAGGCTTATAAAATAACTATAGACAAACATAAGATTTATTGGATAAGTGAGTTCAATGTAACCTGCGCTCAAAAGAATCAAGAAAATTTCAAGGCATTTAAAGGCCTTTTTAATGATGCTTTAATCCATATCAGCAAGGGCGCTTGCGAAAACGATGGCTTGAATAAGTTGGTATTAAGCGCAGGTTTGTCTTGGTCTGAGATTGTCATTATTCGTGCTTATAGCAAATACATGCAGCAAATAGGCATTCGTTATAGCCAAGCCTTTATTGAAAATACCCTTTATGGACATGCTGAGGTAGTAAAAAAATTGGTTGATTTATTTTATATGAAGTTTGATTTAAATCATAAGCCTACAAGGAAAAAGAAAAAAGTGGACATTTTAGAGCATTCCATTCAACTCGATATTGATGGTATGAGTAACTTGGATGAAGACCACATTTTTCGATTTTTTTTGATATTAATCAAAGCAACTTTGCGAACCAATTATTTTCAAAGAACCTCAGAAGGCAATGCAAAAGACTATCTGTCTATTAAAATACACACAGCCATACTTCCTGATTTGCCCCCCGGTCAACCCTTATATGAAATTTTTGTGTACGCACCTCGTTTTGAGGGCATTCATTTAAGGAGCAGCAAGGTGGCTCGTGGCGGGATTCGCTGGTCTGAAAGAACTGAGGATTATCGAGTTGAGATCTTAGATCTAATGAAAGCACAAAAAGTTAAAAATTCTGTGATAGTTCCATCTGGAGCCAAGGGGGGCTTTATTCTAAAAAAAATAAGTAACAGCGCCTCAATTAAACAAGAAGTTATTGATTGTTATAAGCTATTCATTCAGGGTTTACTTGACCTTACAGACAATCTTGTGGATGACCAAATCATCGCTCCTAAAAATACAGTTTGTTATGATGATCCTGATCCATATCTTGTGGTGGCAGCGGATAAGGGCACTGCAACTTTTTCTGACCTTGCAAATGGATTATCTCAACAATACAACTTCTGGCTTGGAGACGCCTTTGCTTCAGGTGGCTCTGTAGGATATGACCATAAAAAAATGGGCATTACAGCTCGTGGAACATGGGAGTCCATCAAACAACATTTTCGTGAACTAGACATTGATTGTGAAGCATGCGATTTCACCGTGGCGGGTATTGGGGATATGAGTGGGGATGTATTCGGCAATGGTTTGATATATACAGAACATGCACTGCTGATTGCAGCATTTGATCATCGCCACATTTTTATTGACCCAAATCCCTCATCTGCAAAGGCTTTCGAAGAGCGCGTACGCCTGTTTAATTTACCTGCCTCTTCTTGGGCAGACTACAACCCAGCTTGTATTTCTGAGGGGGGTGGGATTTATAGCCGATCTGCAAAATCCATTAAACTCAGTTCTGATGCAAAAAAGGCTTTGGCCATTACCAAAGATATCTTATCCCCAAATGAATTGGTGCAGGCAATATTAAAGGCACCTGTTGATTTATTATTTAATGGCGGTATAGGTACCTATGTCAAAGCCTCGACAGAATCACGTGCTGATATAGGGGATAAGATCAATGAGTTTTGTCGAATCAATGCCAATGAATTGAGCTGTAAGATGGTAGGCGAAGGCGGTAATCTTGGGTTTACCCAAATGGGTCGAGTGGAGTATGCACTGAGCGGTGGGCGTATTAATACGGATTCTATTGATAATTCAGCTGGGGTCAATTGCTCTGACCATGAGGTAAATATCAAGATCATGCTGAACAAAAAAATGCTCAAAGGTGAACTTACAAGGTCCAAGCGCAATCAGTTGTTAAAAAAAATGACTCAACAAGTTGCCGATCTTGTATTAAAAGACAATTATAACCAAGCGCTGACTTTGGGTTTTTCCGTTTCAAGCGCACTAGAATATAGTGGCTTATACCAGGCTTATCTTAAAGCATTAGAGGGCTCTGCCAATCTGGACCGCGCCGCTGAAAGCCTTCCTGATGATAAGAAATTATTAGAACGTAAGACCGCAGAAAAAGGTCTGACCCGTCCTGAGTTGGCCATCATCATGTCCTATACAAAAATATATATTACCAACGAATTATTAAAATCCACCCTGCCTGATGACTCATATTTAAACTCAATGCTTGAAACAGGATTTCCAGAAGAATTGAAAAAAAATTACCTTCAATCCATGCAACAGCACCCCTTGCGTCGTGAAATCATAGCAACCCAATTGAGCAATCAGATTGTAAATAGGCTTGGAATTACCTTCATGTACCGCATGAGTATAGAAACTGGTCAATCCATTGCGGATATTGCAAGAGCTTATACTATTGCTTCAAAATCTTTTCAGATGGATTACCTGCATCTATTGATTGATTCACTTACTCAAAAAGTACCTTTGAATACGCAATATGAACTGCTTCACTATGTTAGGCAATTAATGAATTTAGCAACACGTTGGTTTTTGCGCAACAAACGCTTTGACCAGGACATCGCTGGAAGCATTGCACATTATACTCAAGCTTTAAACAAACTTGAACCCCTGGTTCCTGATTTGATGGCTGGGGTTACCAAAGAGTATTACGACACTGTGTTTGTGCAGTTTATAAATTTAGGCCTACCCAAGAAAGCTGCCAATAAAATAGCCCTAACGCGGGTGTTATATACGATTTTAAATATAACCGAAGTTGCAACACAACATTCATTTGAATTGGTGCTAACTGCAAAATTATATTTCGCTTTAGGACGGCGATTCCATTTGGTATGGTTTAGGGATCAAATTGCCAAGGATTCACGTGAGGGCCATTGGAACAGCCTTTCAAGGTTGTCTTTACGTGCTCAACTGGATAATTTACAGCGAAGTTTGACCATTTTAATTTTAAAACAAGATCATAAGACGCTTGATATTGAAAAACTTATCAATGGGTGGTTCACTGCAAATCCCTTTGTTCAACTGCGTTGGGAACAATTGATTGAAATGCTGATGGATAGCTCGAACATTGATTATATCAAATTTTTTATAGCACTTTGGGAATTGTCTATTTTGATTGATGCCGAGCATGGCTCTAAAAAATAAACTGTTGTCCGCGTTGCACAAAGCCTTTGAAACCATGAGCCAGGGCATCTGGTAATACATCTGCAGTATAGTGATAAAGCCATATTTTTGATTTGATATCAGGTTCAAGCAAAACCAATTCTGAAAATCGGGTATGTACACCACTTGGCTTTTGACTAAGCTCACAGTCATGAAATATTAGATGGGCGCTTTGATAGTACTTCATAAATTCATCAGGAATAAAACGGGTATCAGTGGTAATGAAAAGATTGGTATTTTTATCTTTTATAAATAGCCCATAGCTAGGTATTAGCTTAGGTCCATTATAAATATGTGTGGTTTTAATCAACTCAAACTGTAAGGACTCCCATATAAAGTATTTTCCATCTAGGATAACTTGTACATCAAAATAGTCTTCAAGGGACGCTTTAGCACCTCTAAGAGATTCCAAACCTCCGCGCAGCACCTTTTCCCAAAGGTTGGTCACCATAGACGGGTGAATATACAGCTTCGGCCTAAAGTCTGTCTCAAATTTGGTTCTAAAGGCCAACCATTCTAGTCCACCCACATGGTCTGCGTGAAAATGACTAATATATATAGCGTCTATATCTTTATAAGATAGCTGGGCCGCTTTAAGTGAGTGGCGGGCATCAGTACCACAATCTATGAGCAACTTTCTTCCAGAAAAGCTTTCAAGTATCATATTGGACTGATAATTTTCAGTTATGGGTACGAAAGCCGCACCTGATCCCAAAAATTGTAATTTCATAGAGCCCAGCTTAAAATTCGTTAGAGGTACCCCTTAATCATAGTCCTAAGCTTGGACTATTGACAAGCCGATGTACTTTAACATTTTATATATAGCTAAGAATCTCCTAAAGTTTATGCCTAGTTCATGCGCAGATGTCAATTTTACTTTGAGCTGTCCTCTCTCCTGATTCTCTTTATCACTTTATCTTTTAGGGCATTTAGTCAAGTAATGATTGTACCAGTCAATACAATTGTGTTACATTCTGCAAATATAATACTCAAAACACTCATTTTAGATGGGATCTTACCATGCCTAAAGATACAGCACTTAAACCCGCCAGTACTTATAAAAAAAGACTGGGGATAAAAACCACCCCTTATGAGCAGCTATTAAATACGCAGATTGTTGGCGGTATTATTTTAACCTATGCCTTTGACTATTTTGATGAGTTAACATATTTTTGTGAACGCTTAGGATTTACCCAATTTTTAAAAGAAATACATACACAGGATAGGCGGAACATGCAAGCCTGCCAGTCACTTACACGCGAACTTCTTTTAGTGGAAAATGAAGCCAGTGAAATTTGTGCCCATGCACAAGAAAAGATTAAAGATGCAATCTCTGAAATTAAACAAGAAAATCAACAAGCACTTGATAAGGATATCAGGCAACAAGAAAATGATATAAAGCTTTTACTTGAAGAGAAAACAAAAAAATATAAAGCAAAAATTGCAGCCTACGAACAAGAATATAGACAGCAATTGGATGCACTAAAGCAAGAAGCGCAAAGAAAAGCTGATGAAAGATTACAAACCAGATTAAAACATGCCTCTACACGAGGCGTGATAGCAGTAGAAAGACAAAAGCAAGTAGAGGCAAAAACAACAGTCGAAGATAACCGCCAAGAATTAGCCCTAAGTGATGAGTATTTCAATGAAATTCATCGAATGATTCAACTCTTAGAAGGCTATTCTTCTTACATTACCCAGGATATTGAAAAAAAAAGGTGGTGGAATAACCGCCTTCGTTGGTTATCCGTGGAAGAATTAAATACACTATTTGGTACAAGAGATATGCCTGGGCGTATTGGTATGATACTTATTGGTAGTATGCTGGGTGGATTTATTGGACTATTTATAGGGCTGCTTGTGTGGATTTTTGCTCTCCAATTCTTACCCCATGCTTTATCTTTAACAGTCTATTTGGGTAGTATGGGTGCGGGGGTTATCATTGGTACATTGTTAGGCTTAGTCTTTCCCCAACTGCATTTTGATGCGGGAGATAATCGGTTTGAACACCACACCCTGTCTTCTTTTTCTAAAAACCTGAATGCAAAATTTGATGAAATTAGACAAAGACTGATGGGCTTTCAAAATATAACCGATGCCATCGAGCACACCGGCACCGAAGTCAAAGCCCAAGCTTTGCAAACTCATCCTTTGTCGGATTTAGACAAAAAAACTGCAAAAATAGAAGATATCCGTACCGCTATCAACAGGGAGTTAGGCTTTTTTAAGAGCTTAGGTACAAAATCCCCCTGTTATCAACTAGAGCTCAAAGAAGATGATGAAGCGCGTTTATCAGTTTAAGTTACTCTAGCTCTTGTGGTAATACTTGGACGGGTTTACCCAATAGTCTATTAACCACAAAAGAAGGGGAGCAGTATGCATTAAGAGCCTCACTCATTTCAGAGGTAAGAAGTAGTGTCAAATTGTTAGAAAGAAAATAAAGATACCTATTCGATTAGAAAATATTCAGCATGTAGCATGGGATGGTTTGGCATGGGACATATTGTGTTAAAAAAAGGATCGATCCCTCAGGCTTGTGCCCCTTTATTTATCACAGGTTAATTATTGCTTATAAATATCAGGACTTGCGTCCTCCTCAACCTTTATTTATAGTGGAGGAAGGAAAATATTTTAAACTAAGTCTTTAATAGCAAAAGGGAAATTGTATGACTCTTGAAAACGTAATGACAGCTCTAATTAATATCATCACTTCATACTACCAACTTAAAACAGGCAAGGACATTAGTGCAACTTTACTAGAGAATATTAAAGACACTAGATATCGATATAAATCCCTTACAACCTGTATCTTAAAGGCTACGTCTAATACCAATACGCGGGCACCTTTACTGAATTATTTTTCACTCGTTATTGAAACCATATGCCCCATTATCGATAAAAAATTAAAGCTAACAGATGGTGAAGAAACCCTGATTTCAGAGATTCTTGTGCCCTTGATAAGTACTTGTCAAGAGTTAATGACGACCTCCAACGCAGCTTACTTATACCTTCCTTACCACCAAGCCGTCTTAGATACCTTAAGCACCTTACCCTCTCATCAAATTATATCAGGTGGGTTTGAATCTAAATTAGAAGAAGATACAAGCTCTCAAGAGTTTTTAAAAATAAATTTAACCTATAACGAGGCTTATAGCAATAAACATTATGGGTTTATAGGGGGCTGGCCTTTTGGAAGCACAGGTAGTATTGCTCAAATAGTAAATCTACATTTACTTGAGCCCTTTTACAAGCCTTCACCTGATCCTAAAAGCGCCATCTCCGGTCTCATCGAAAGTTATCAAAATCCCTTTAAACTATCTTGCTTAAGCCAAAAAGTGACAGAACTTGAGAAAACAATACTTGCACTATCTCAAGATAAGCTCACTTTGACAGAGGAGCTTAAAGTAAGTAAGGAACAATTTAGAGAAAGTCAATTAAAGCTAGCCGTTTATGAAAATACCGCTGAAAAAAAACTAAGCTATCAAGCCGCCCTTTTAAGCTCTAAAGGCTCATCTCCACAAGAGAAAAAATCATCAATTGCTCATTTAACTGCGACCACCACCACCGTATGCAAAAACTCCGCGAAAGCTGGCTCTGTGCTGCCCAAATTCACACTCTTTCACCCTCAAAAAAATCAATTAAATCATGAGAAGGGGCCTGAGAGTTCCTTAGCTTCTAAAGCCATACATCTTGCGGCCAACGCTGTAACTGTAACAGCGATCATGTCTGAAAAGACTAGCGATATTAGCCTAAATTTAGGGCATTAAATCTTTAATTATCTATAGTTGAAGATTTTAGTCTACTTACTTGTCATAGGCAGACGCTGTGGCCATTTATTAAAAATTTTTTGGCCGATGAACCTCTATGGGGTCGTGCAGAGTAATCTCCAAAAAGTGGGATTTCAGTTTCTGACTCCAAATATGATTTATATTTGCCCGAGCGGGCGGGAGTTTAGGGTTCATGCCACCAGCCGCCAGATTTTAAATGGAACAAAATGGTTATATATTAGACAGTTAGTTAGTAAGTAAGTGCAGGATATTGAAAAAAAAGGTGGTGGAATAACCGCCTTCGTTGGTTATCCGTGGAAGAAAAAAATACACTATTCGGTACAAGAAATAGTTTTGAGCGGCGTATACGACTTGCTAGTATGATGGGTGGATCAATTGCAATAATAATAGGGCTGATTGTGTCGGTGTTTGCTCTAATATTCTTACCTTAACCGATGCCATCGAGCACACTGGCACCGAAGTCAAAGCCCAGCTTTGCAAACTCATCCTTTGTCGGATTTAGACAAAAAAACTGCAAAAATAGAAGATATCCGAACCGCTGTCAACATGGAGTTAGGTTTTTTTAAAAGCTTAGCTACAAAATCCCCCTGTTATCAACAAGAGCTTAAGGATGAAGATGAAGCGCGTTTATCAGTTTAGTTACCCTAGCTCTTTTGTTAATACTTAGCCCTCTGAGAAGGGTGCGAGTTAGTTCTATCATCAACTGATAACTACCTTATGAAAGCTCAAGCTCTGTTAATGACACATCCACCAGATTATTTGCCAATCCCTGTTCTGATTCAGCAGACCAGATATTGTTAATATTGGGGAGAATGAATAAGGGATGGAGTATTGATAAAACGAGGCTGCTGAAGAAATCGCGGACCATCATTTGGCTATCTCTGAAAGCTTCTTTATACTTGGTCAGCGTAAGCATCACATCTGGATTATTCAGTGTGTTTGCTTCTGAAATGATCCCTAATAATGTTGCGGCACTTTGTATTTCATTGAGCAATCTTTTTGGATGTGGATTGCTTAAGACAGCTGTATGCACCTGACATAGTTCTTCTAATAATTTTTTTTCAGACGATACTTCAGTTTGCCGATAAAAACTTGGATTTAATACATTATCTTGGATAATTGCTTGTACCATCTGATTTAATTGAAGATATTTTTCTTGGTGCTCATTTACAATGAATTTTTGATACAAGGACTTCTCTATCTCCATAGCGTCAAGAATTCTTCTGTATTTTTCTCGTTTAGCAAACTCAGAAGGTTCCTTAAGAATGTCAGGATCAGACAATTCACTCATCAATAGAAAAAAATAATCTTGGGTGCTTTCTTGAATTTTTAGAAGTGCGTCCGGGAGTGTCATCATTTGAACTGGCATTTAAGTTCTCGGTTTTTCCTATAGTGTACCTAATTAGTCGCCGGCGCGAAACTTATTTTATCCCCCCTCAGGACTAGGTAAAAAATCAATTAGGCGTCAGCCAACCAATTATTATAAATTTTTCAATATTGGAAAGGTGTTAGGATTCATTGGGACGACCTCTTGAGACAATAAGTGTTTTGATATTGACGAATTCGCGTATCCCTTCGACGGAAAGTTCTCGACCATATCCAGATTGCTTTATTCCTCCAAAAGGCAGGCGGGGATCTGTGGATATCAAAGTGTTCACCCCACAGGTGCCAGCCTGCAACATGTGATTTGCTAGGTATTCGCCTTTGACTATATTCTTGGTGAAAATTGCACCGGCTAACCCAAAATCGCTTTGGTTTGCAAGCGACAAGGCATGTTCTTCATCCTCAGCTGTGGTAATGCAGATGACTGGTCCAAATAATTCTTCCCGAAAAGGCAGAGCATCAGGCTTAACATCCAATAAGACCGTGGTGGGATAAAAATACCCAGGACCCTCTGGTATCTTGCCGCCAAGCACACAACGAGCACCTTGTTCAATGGATTTTAGTACTTGACGATGTAAGTTGGCGCGTAGGTCTTCACGAGCCATAGGACCCATTAGGGTGTTTTCATCCAGGGGATCACCATATTTATACGCCCTTGCTTTAGCAATCACAAGCTGTTCAAAGGCATCTTTTACCTCATTGACAACGATGAGGCGTTTAGCCGCAATACATACTTGGCCACAGTTTTTTAACCTAGAAGCCACACATTGTTCGGCTGCGAATTCAAGATCTGCATCCTTAAGAATAATATAGGGATCAGATCCACCCAATTCTAAAACTACTTTTTTGAGTGCAGCTCCAGCCATCTTGGCAACGGCACGCCCGGCGCTGTTACTACCAGTTAAGGTTATTGCTGCAATCTTTGGATGTTCAATCACAAAGGGCACAGACTCTATGTCAATTAGAAGGCTTGCAAAAAGGCCTTTGGGAAACCCAGATTTGATGAACAGTTCTTCAATCAAAAGTGATGAGCCAAAACAGTTGGGTGCATGTTTTAGTATGCCTGCATTGCCTGCCATTAAATTGGGGACTGCAAAACGCATCACTTGCCAAAAAGGGAAATTCCAGGGCATGATGGCAAAAATAATACCTAAGGGATGAAAAGAGCGATAGGATTTGTACCACTGTGTTTTGATACTTTCAGGTTTTAGAAAACGTGGGCCTTCCTTAGCGTAAAAAGCACATAAAGCCGCACATTTTTCAATTTCAGCAATGGCTTCACTGATGGGTTTACCCATCTCATGGGTCATGGTATTTGCATACAGCGATTTTTCAGCGAGTAGGTTTTTTGCAAGTTTTAATAAAAGGCGCTTACGGGTTTTAAGTTCCGTTCTAGCCCAGGCAAATTGTACATGGCTTGCTTGTTCGATGCTGGCTTCAACCCCAACCTCATCCATCAAAGTATATAGTCCAAAAATTTGTTCTGTGGTTGGATTTATACTTTTACTCGTTTTAGTTTTCATTGAGCATTCCTTAAATCAGACCATTGACAAAATTTGACCCTCCTTGGAGGAAATTGAATTAAACTATGACATCATTAAGTATAAACCCATTTAAAATACCTGGGGTGAAAGGATTGACCTTATTATCCGTTTTTAGAAGATATCTGCCTGAATTTCCATTGACCTCAAATAGAATTTGCAAACTGGAGCTGTCTTGTTCATCCACTAAGACATTGACCTTTTCTAATAATTTAAATAAAGCCCAGGGTCCATGTTCGGCGATTTCGTAATGGTTCCCCTCTATAGAATTCAAAGCTAATTTTGCATCGTTTTTAGGCCAAGTGAATTGCATAGAAGAATCACTGCCTTGATTATCTGTTAATTTGGTATCACCAATTTCTAGGAGCAAACTGGATACCACCGGATCAAGACTGATTTTTTGTAGGCTAAAATGAATGTTGGTTGTATCCCCCCCATCTGGGTAAAACATATTTGTAATGATGTTGGCACGTATGATCTCATCTAGAGTATCCGATGCGATAGGTAATACGGCTTCATTAACAACTTTGGGCTTCCATTCGGCATTTGAAATGTCTAAAAATGGTTTGATATATTCTTGTGTAAAAGAGTTCAATACGCCATGGGTTGAAAAAAAATGATTAAAATCAGTCAATGTAATTTCATCGGGCTGTGCGGAGTAGAAGGGATAGCGTTGCGCTATTTTATTGTTAAATTCGGTATAAACGGTTTGCTTCCATATTTTGTTGATATAATTCCTAGTGTCCTTGATTAAGAGAAACCAAGTATCAGCTGCCAATTGTTGTGTCCATGTTTTTAAGGGCTCAGGAAACTGCCGGGCCAAATTGAATAAAGACCCTATTGGATCAGAGGAGGTTTCAGTTACAAACCGTGATTTGGTTATCCCAAAAGCGGTTCTCCCATCATCTTGGATAAGGGATAAAGTGGCTAAAAATTGTTTAAGATCTGTAATTTTGAATTCAAGCTCTTTGATGCTTGAAAGGCTAATTAAATTTAAATCGGTAAATTGATTGGCGATGAGTTGATTAAAAGAAGATGTCCTGTCTAATATGTCAAGTTTGGTTTCTTGTTGAACCAATTGTATTAATTTCGCCAGGCCATTGGATTGATGCAATTGGTTTACAATGTCATGACCACTTTGATAGGCTTGATAATGTAGAGGCTGGGTATTTTGCATAAAAGTGCGCCACCAACTTACATAATTAAAACAGTAAGCTTGTGTGAGCATTTCTTGGAGTTGAGATAAGTTTTGATGAGCCAGCACCCAATTTTCAGCCTGTAGCTTCTGAACAATGTTGGGTATGTCTTCAATCACTTTATGAAACCCCGATTTTGTAAAATATACGGGTAGCTGTGTTGTAGCTAAATTAAACCCTTCAAAGGCTATTTTCTCTTCCGTTTTAGGAAACTGTTCTTTGGCCAGGGAATAATAAAAATATCCTGTTGGCAAAGCATTGAGATAATTTCTAGCATCTGTGATGACTTGTTGCTTTATTGGAAAGAGGCCTTGAGGTTTACTTAATATTTGTTTTAATAAACTCATTTGGTTGTTAGAAGCCGGGGTATGTTGGGTTGCTCTTTGTTGTTTGAACCAATCATACACTTCTTGTGCAACAAAATGCTCAGCTTGGCTCAACATCAAATAAACCTTCAAAGCCTTATAGCGTGCAGTGGGCGTATCACTGGGGTTATTGATTGTTGATTCTAATTCATTGGCCAAGGAGGGTAAAAACTCTGATTGCAACCGTTGCTCGGTGTTTTGTGACAGTTTGGATTTTAATTGATATACATTGGATAAGATCAAAGAATTTGAAGAGATGTGTTCAAGTTTGTCCGAAGCTTTAGATAAATGATATAAAGCTTGTGGGTTGCCTTGATGTGTAAGTGTACCATAGCTTATGAGTTCTTTGCTGGCGTCATCTAATAAGTGTGTTGTTTTAAAATGGCTCCAGAAGAGTAATAAAAGACTAAAGCCTGCAAGACTTAAGGTAATTGCAATTAAGGGTTTTTGTGTAAATTTTTGAGTAACTATGCTTTGTTTACATTGCTCTTGAATGGTTTTTATGGCACCTTCTATAAAAAAAGATCGAAAATTAACCGCCTGAGGAAAGGTATCTTGTACCACCAAGGCATATTCATGCTGAATTTTTTTATTCAAGCGGTCTATACTAACCCCGCCTTGTTCAGCACTGGTAAAATATATGGAATGTAGATTAAATAGTTTACAGGAAATGCCTTGAATCAAGGATTGAATAGGCAACTGTAGACTGGCTAATTGTAAAGGAAATTCACGTATCAAACTGCGCTTGATGGTGGAGCGCGCAGGGTGCATTTTTTGTATAACTTGCTGACCAATGAGTTCAATCAATTGGCCAAAATGTTGTGAAAAAGTGGCCTTTTTAATAGCATATTTGTTTATGCAATCCAAAGAAAAACCCAAAGGCTTGGCAAGGTCCATTGCATGATCTGTTTGATAAAATTCACAAAAACCCGCTAAAGAATCCATTTTAGTGCACATGATGGCTAATTCAACGAGATAGCCTAGGTTCATGCCAATTCTTTCCAAGGCTTGGATATGAGATTTTTTTTGTGCAGCAAATTGACTAGGGTCTGCAATTAACAAATCATTCACATCCACACACAACACCAGGCCTGAGATTTTGAGATACGCGCTGCAACGGTTGAGTTGTTTTAAGGTATTTTGAAGCAGAGTTTTACTATTGATAAACCAGCTTTCACCCAGCTCCAAAGCAATGCCATTTTGATTGTAATAAATTTTTGCATGTTGCTCGCTTAGTACGGGTATTTCTTCCATGCGGCTTTGTTTGAGTACAGCTGATTTACCTTGTTCTTGTTTGCCAATTATTAGGATAAAAGACAAAGGGTTGGACTGGGGTTTTAATCTTTGGAGTATTTTTTTAATGGCATCACATAAGGCCTGTAAGGAATTATCCATCAATTATCCAACATGGCCAGTTGGGTATATTCAAATAAGACGGTTTTAGCTTTGTTTTCTAGTAGAATATGACTTGTAACAAAAGATAAAACGACAACCCCTAAAGCAAGGCCTGTTGCTAAAAAGCTTGGTTTATAATTTGTTTTAACAGTTTTAGGCAAGGGATTTTCATTAAACAACCGATGGGGTTTATCAAAACGATGTTGCTGGATTATTTGATAAAGTTCTTCAATGTGATTGTCTAAGGCTTGTCTTCCATCTGCTTTGAGGTGGTATTTCCCCTCAAACCCGGCAGTTAAGCAGAAATATGTCAATTCTATTAAATCTAAATATTGATTTGGCCTTTCTTTGATGTGATAAAGGATTTCAAAAAAACGTTGCTGAGGCTCTGCCCCATCTCCACTCAAAGGGGTGAATGCATTGAATTGTGGGGCAGTATCGTAAACTCGCAGATAACTTTTGCCTAAAAGTTCATCTATGGTTGCAGCCAGTAAATAACGAGCAATACTTATCAAGTCTTGTGGGTAGTTTGAAGCATTCAATTTGCTATGAAAGGCTTTTAATTCATGTTCTATGTTTTCTCTGATATGGTCTATAGGCGGCAGGGACGAGCTTAGACACAGCCGCTCCAATAATGACAATATGGGTCCTGCGCCAGCTATCAAAGCATTTGTAGCATAAGGTGCTATGAATAATTTTGAACGATAATACCCTTGAGGCGCTACTAACATGGGCCCCAAAATTGCCATTCTATTGACAAGTGATGTTGGATAATGCTCAGCTGTCATGCTTTTCTCCTACCCAAAACTTTGTATTAAAGACATGATAATACTTTATATTGATCCCTTAGTACAAGATTCATTAAAGCACGAAATTTATATAAAGATAATTTAAGTGACTAGTCACAAAATGGACATTCTCGTATTAGTTCCTGAAATGGCGATAAAAGTTACGTTATCCTGAGGCGCGTCTTTTGCGCGAAGGATCTCCTGAATGTGGCACCATATCTCATCGATTAGTATAATCATAATTAGCAAGATCGTTTTTGAGTCCACCCCTTAAACTTGCTGCCGTCATCCTGAGCGCGTCTACATGCGCGAAGGATCCCAGGTCTTTTGAGTTCATCCCTTAATCTAGCTTCTGAGATCCTTCGCGCATAAAGACACGCTCAGGATGACGGATCTTTTGAGTTCATCCCTTAATCTAGCTTCTGGGATACTTCGAGTATAAAGGCGCGCTCTCAGGATGACGGAGCTGGCGATAGGTTCTTTTTAAAAACCAACAATGACCATCCATCCAATGATTCTTGGGTAGTTATTTTAAAAGTGCGCTCATAGGCTTGTATTAGCCGGGCTGATTGCTCTATTAATACACCAGAAACGATGAGTATTCCTTGTGGTTTGAGTAAGTCACTAAACCGTTTTTTTAAGGATATGAGCGGATCTAATAAGATATTTGCAATGATGAGGTCTACTGGACATTGCAATTCTTCTGGTGCCAAAATACTCAGTCGCTGTGTTGGGAGATTATTGATATTTGCATTATCCTGGCTTGCTTGTAATGCTTGAGGGTCAATATCTGCGGCAAAAACCCGCTCTGCGCCTAATTTCAAAGCCGCTAGGAAGAGAATACCTGAGCCACAACCATAATCAATGACTGATTTACCTTCTAAGCTTGCTTGTTCTAACCAAGTCAAACATAAGCCAGTTGTGGGGTGACTCCCTGTCCCAAAAGCCAAACCTGGATCTAAAACCAGGTTGACAGCCGCAGGGTCAGGGGGGCTTGACCAAGTTGGACAAATCCAAAGACGTTCTCCAAACTTTTTTGGTTTAAAATCATCAATACATACCCGTTCCCAATCTTTATCAGGTAGAACTTCTAAATCCACTTGAAACATAGGCGATGATTGCTGTAAGTGCTTTCGAACACCCTCGGCACTGGCCGCAGTTGCATACAAGGCATGTATACAAACCTCTGGCCATAAGGGTGTTGTCCCTGGGGCCGGTTCTAAGACTGGATTATCGTTTTTATCGGTTAGCATGATGGACAGGGCACCAGTTTCTTCTAGTTTATCACTCAACTGGTCTAGCGCTTCATTTGAGCAGCCTGAAATGTTTAATTGATACCACACTGGATTAATCCTTAAGCATTTTTTCTAAATAGTGGATGTTGGTTCCCCCTTCAATAAAATTTTTGTCGGCCAGAATACGTTGATGAAGCTCTATATTGGTTTTGATGCCATCGATTATAATTTCATCCAGTGCATTACGCATACGACCAATTGCTTCTGAGCGGGTTTCTCCATAACTAATCAATTTGCCAATCATGGAGTCATAATGAGGTGGAACGGTGTAGGAACTGTAAATGTGTGAATCAAACCGAATGCCAGGTCCCCCAGGTTGATGTAATAATTTAATGGTGCCTGGAGAGGGCAAAAAGGTCTTAGGATCTTCTGCATTGATTCGACATTCAATGGCATGACCACGCAAAGTGATGTCTTCTTGTTTGAAGGAAAAGGGCAGATCGCTTGCAATTTTAATCTGTGCTTTGATGAGGTCCACCCCAGTTATAAATTCAGTCACAGGGTGTTCAACTTGAATTCGTGTATTCATTTCAATAAAATAAAAGCAACCGTCTTGATATAAAAATTCAAAGGTACCTGCACCGCGGTATTTAAATTTCTTACAAGCATTGACTACAGATTCCCCTATTTCTTTTCTTAGTTGGGGTGTAATACCAATAGCAGGGGCCTCTTCTAATACTTTCTGATGCCGCCTTTGCATGGAACAATCACGCTCGCCTAAATGTATGGCCTGGCCTTTGCCATCTCCTAGTACTTGAATCTCAATGTGTCGGGGGTTTTCTAAGAATTTTTCCATGTAAACCACAGGATTATTAAAAGCAGCTTTGGCCTCAGAACGAGTCAAAGCAATGGCATTGAGTAAATTGGCTTCGCTGTGTACTACTCGCATGCCTCGTCCCCCACCGCCTCCGGCGGCTTTAATGATGATTGGATACCCAAGACGACGACCAAACTCGAGGTTACTAGCATCGTCTTCTGTTAGGGGACCATCTGATCCAGGAACACAGGGGACGCCTGCGGCTTTCATCGCCGCAATGGCAGAAACCTTGTCTCCCATTAAACGGATGCTTTCACCGCGGGGACCAATAAAAATAAAGCCGCTTTGCTCGACTATGTCGGCAAAATCTGCATTTTCAGATAAAAACCCATAACCAGGATGGATGCCAATGGCATCTGTAATCTCAGCAGCCGAAATGATGGCTGGTATGTTAAGATAACTTTTTTGCGCATTGGCAGGTCCAATACATACGGTTTCATCAGCAAGACGTACGTGTAATAAGTCCTTATCGATGTCTGAGTGTGCAGCCACCGTTGCAATGCCGAGTTCTTTACATGCTCTTAATATGCGCAGGGCAATTTCACCTCTATTGGCAATGACAATTTTATTTAACATGTTTGGCCCCTTATTTTAATTCTTCTAAAATAAATAAGGGCTGGTCATATTCAACAGGATCACCATTACTTACCAACATTTCAATTATTTTACCGGCGCGATCGGCCTCGATCTCATTAAACATTTTCATGGCTTCGACAATGCATAAGACATCACCAACCTTGACTGTTTGCCCAATCTTAACGAAAACAGGCAACTCTGGAGAAGGGGAAGTATACAAGGTCCCTACCATAGGTGAACGAATCTTATAACCAGAAGCTAGAATCGGGGTTTCTTGTTTATTTGCTTCAACCAGAGTATGGCTTGATATGGGCGTAGGTGCCTGATTAGCATAGTATTGATGGTGGGGTGTATGGCTGGCTGCGGGTTCTGCTAAACCCTTGTGGTGACGACTGAGTCTAAGGGATTCTTCCCCTTCTTTTATTTCAATTTCAGAAATGTCAGTTTCTTCCATTAATTCAATAAGCTTTCTAATTTTACGAATATCCATTGATTTCTCTCTACTTTAATTCTTCGATGATTGCTTGTAAGGCCAATGTGTATCCTTGCGCACCCAATCCACTGATGATGCCTTTAGCAATGTCAGAAAAATAGGAATGGTGGCGAAAAGACTCACGGCCATAGATATTACTAAGATGTACTTCTATGAAAGGTATATTAACGGCACATAGCGCATCACGCAAAGCAATACTGGTATGAGTAAAGGCGGCTGGGTTGAAAATGAGGTACTGGACTGTATTCAGCGCCGCATGAATGTGGTCTATCAAATCCGCTTCAGAGTTGCTTTGCACACAGATTACTTCTATCCCCGATTTTTTTGCATGGTTTATTAAATTGGTATTAATATCATCCAATGTGATGGAACCATAAATAGTGGGCTCACGAAAACCTAACAGGTTTAAATTGGGGCCATGCAATACAAGAATTTTATTCATACACGTTCATTTCACCCAAATTTGATTGATTTTGCCAAAATTTTAAGATGCTGTCCACAGATACAAAAAAAACCTTAAATTAGTTGAAAAAAAAATAGGGATGTTTTATCGTACCCTTGGATATAAAAAGGAATAGGATCAAAAGATCCCTCAAAATAACAGCAGCAAAATCCTCGGTCAAGTAACACCAGGAGTCCAACGATAAGGAGTTAATCAATGCGTTTTTATCATCTTCACATCCCTTTGGCGGTGGGAGCAGTCTTTACTTTGGCATCATCTGCAAAGGCAGTTCAGCCCATGCCTTTATATCATGTCCCCTTTGAAACTGTAAGACAAAGCTTTCAGTTATCCATACCTAAAGCAAAACCAACAGGTGTTCTCTTAAACAGTCTTCGGTTTGTTAGTCAATCCACTGACGACAATCATTTACACCATATCCGTATGCAACAAACCTATGCAGGGGTGCCTGTAATTGGTGGGTTTGCCATCATGCACAGCCCAAATACCTTACAAGAACTGGTCAGTTCACAAGCTGAGGTAAAAATGACCGGCACGCTGTATCAACATCTAGAAACTGAATTGGGTCAACCAAGCCCTGAATTTATCCCCAATACTCAATCTGCCTTGTCACATTTCAAAAAAAGGTTTCCAGGACAAAAAACAGACTCAGGTCTGTCTCAACCAATTGTTTTTATAGATGACAAAGGTCAGGCTCACTGGGCGTATAAGGTCAGTGTATGGGTACACCCTGGTAATAGCAGACCTCAGAGGCCTACAGCTATTTTAGATGCAGATACCTTCAAACCTTTTGCCCAGTGGGATGATGTTAAAACCAGAGCCCACACCGAGTTCGTTCAAGGCATGGGTTATGGCGGTAACCTAAAAACAGGCCTGTACCAATATGGCACTGATTTGCCTTATTTACAGTTAACACGTGATACCAGTGATATGTGTTATATGCAAAATAACGACGTCATGGTAATAGATATGGCGCATCGTTATTCTGCACCAAAACAGGCTATGAAATTTCCTTGTTCAAAAATACCTGCAAATCCCCAGGGTGTTTTTAATACTGGCAAAAAAGCCGACGGTTATGATGTATTCAATGAGGCTTACGCCCCTACCAATGATGCCTTGTATGCTGGTAATGTAATCAAAGATCTCTATGAAAACTGGTATAAAATACCCGTATTAACCAAAAATGATGGCAAAACACCCATGCAACTGGTCATGCGCGTGCATTATGGTTCAGAGTATGAAAATGCTTATTGGGACGGTAAGCAAATGACTTTTGGGGATGGAGGCAGTGATATGTACCCATTGGTCTCATTAGGGGTGGCTGCTCATGAGATAAGTCATGGATTCACCGAGCAATATTCTGATCTGTATTATTATAGTGAGGCAGGTGCTATGAACGAGTCCTTTTCAGACATGGCAGCGCAAGCAGCAGAATTCTTCGCTTTAGGTAAAAACAGTTGGCAAATTGGCCCAGAAATAATGAAAAAAGAAGGCAAAGTACTGCGTTACATGGATAAACCCAGTAAAGATGGCAAATCTTTTGATGATGCAAAGCACTATCAAGAAGCTGCTAAAAAAAGTCCAGGTGGCGTAGAGGTGCATTATGGCAGTGGGGTGTATAACCATTTATTTTACATTCTATCGCATCAGGTCAATTGGACCTTGCGTAAGGCTTTCGATGTCATGGTCCGAGCGAATATGTACTATTGGGGGCCCTATGAGCGTTTTGATGAAGGTGGATGCGGGATGATGTATGCTGCAAAAGACTTAGGCTATTCTGTAGACGATGTTAAAAAATCTTTAACAGAAGTCGCCATTGATTATCATAAATGTAATTAGTGGCTTGCACAAAATTCATTTTACCCTCTTAGTTGACGTCCCGCGGCCATGTCATTACCGACAAGTAGGAATGATAGATGAATAAGATAATGTCGTCCCGGAATTTAGTGTGGCTTGGCAAGCTTGCGAGCTTAGTCACACTTAGGTCCGGGATCCATCCAGCAGCCGACACAATGCTAGTTTCAAAATGGATCCCGGACATTTAGTGCTGCCAAGCTCGCAAGCTCGCCAGGCAGCACTAAATTCCGGGACGACATACTTATGGGTAGGGGTTGGGTAAAAATCAATTACGCTTAACTTTATACCATTGCGGCAGTATCAAGATCAAAAAAATATAATACCCTTTTTTTCAGGAAATCAATCCACTAGATAGGTCAATATAAAAGAGGAATTAGGACAGGTTAAATTCCATTGTAAAAACAAGTCAAATACTTCCCAACTACTTCAGGTTGCTCCATATGGATATGATGACCTCCTTCTAAATGGGTGATTTGTATTTCTTTGATGCTGTTAATTCTGTCTTGCATCAATGTGGAATCGAATGCAAAGCCATCACTGGCCCAAAACAGATGCGTTTTTACATTGATTTTTTGTAGGCAAGATTGAATTTGTCCCTCGGTCATATACAAAGGTGAGGGGGTAAGTAAGCGTTGGTCATGTCTCCAATAGTAAATTCCTTGCGCTTCATACAAACCGCGTTCGCATAAAGTTTTAGCAATATCAAAAGACACATACCCTTTAGCAGATCGAGCCTGAGCTGCATCCATCAAGCTATATGCTTTGGATTTTCTAATTGGCTTTTGAAGGACTGTTGCATACTGAGCCAGTTGTTTACAGGCAGTTTCCTCTGGGGATGAAAAAGGTCCTAAGCCTTCAATTAATGATAAAGACAATAAACACTCAGGAGACACACCTGCTAATAGACTGGCCAAACAGGCACCCATGGAATGACCTAATAAATGGATTTTTTCTAATTCCAAGGCTCTTATGATTTGAATAATATTAAAAATCCCATCTGTAAAATGGTAATTACACCCTTCTGGGAGATGAGAAGAAAGTCCATGACCCGGAAGATCAATGGCTATAAAATAAAAATTGTGCTGTAAATACTCTGCTATGCCATCAAAGCTATTAGCATTATCTAACCACCCGTGTAAAGCAAGTATCGGTGGGTTCTTTGCATCTCCCCAAATTTTACAGGCGATGGTGAAACCAGGGATAGTGAGTGTATGACATTTCATTGAAGTTCCTTGGCATGGGGGTGAATTGTAAACACCCTGGTAGTTGTTCTCATTTCAAGCAGCAATTCATATAATCTACGAATCCAAAGCTTATTATAGAAACTGGGAGTAAAAGGGCCTCACTGCCATTTTGCTAAGGATTTTTTTGGTTACATTTACCCCAATCCGTTTGGGCTGAGGGGTGTTCCTTAATTTAGTGGTTGTGTAATAGGGCCTGTGCTCTTATCCTCAACCACAAATGACTCTGACGGAGTAAGAGTCTCAAATGCTGTTTGTTGAAAAAATGGCTGCAGAGACAAGCGCTTAAAATAACTTGCAGGTTTTGGTAAAACAGGCAAAGCCCCAGGTAAAACAGGTAGCTCCGTTTTATGTTCTGGCATACCTGACTTTGTAAATGCACAAACATATTCCATTCGTTCAAGCAGCTTGCGTTCACATTGCTTGAAAATTTTAAGGCAGGCCTTGGTTCGCCTTTGTTTAGCTTCTGAGGTGCTTTCTGTACATTGTTCTAGGGAACGTGCAGAGATGATTTGAAAGCAAGGTGTGGTACCAAAGGATCCTTTTGCCACCTCTTCTAAATTGTACAACTGATTGTCTAATAAAAATATATTCTCAGGAGGTATGGGATCGGTGAAATGTTCCATGATGGATTTCATAACCCAGGCTTTTGAAGTGGTTCCAGTTTTAGGTTTATTATTAAAACATAAGTGTATGGGTGGTAATACGTTCGGGTCAAAATACCGTTCCATTCGAGACGACATTCCAAATTTATAAATACCATCTTCTTGATGGTTATCCATAAGGTGGCGTCTTAATGTATAAGTCTCAAAATTTATTGAAAGCAAGGGGTCTCCTGCCTTATTTAATTCGGGTAAAAACTTTCTTAATTGATGCATGACATGCTCAACTGTATCATCAGGTAAAGCTTGTTCTTTTGAGGAAATGATTTGAATTATCAGTGAAAAGCCACTCTGTTTACATACATCAATCATTCGGTCTAAAAAGGAGACCCATGCACTTGCATCATTATATTCCGCTGATCCATTAAAATCTATAATAGAAAAAGGTTCTGTTTTGGAGTTAATCAAGGTTTCATCAATGTCTATACAAAATACCAGCCTTTTAAGTGCCATTTTTACCTCCAAAATATAATGCTATCTATGGTGGATAAGGATATTCCTATTAGGGATAATTGCAAAATTAAAGCTGTTTTTTAAAGTTACTCAATAAATAAACAAAAACAGACAAGCATGCTCCAGTGAAGGTAATGGCAGGAAGTTGTGTTATCTGAGTAGGATTTATGACATGTATGATGCCCAACATACTGAAAGCCAAGAAAGCGCCTAAAGCAATGGGCTTTAACATAACAGGACGCTTTTTATTAATCAAAAGATCCCTTACCCGGCTATTGATTTCTAAATGCTCCTTTTTTAAAGCCAATACCTCATACATAAGCTTGGGCAGCTGCGGTAATTGCTCCATAAAGAAAGGCAGATTTTGCTTTAATTGATGCAAGAATGCTTTCGGACCTATCTGTTCTTTTAACCATTTTTCTAAAAAAGGCTTGGCAGTCGTCCATAAGTCGAGTTCTGGGTACAGTTGGCGGCCTAAACCTTCAATAGCAAATAGCGTTTTTTGTAACAATATCAATTGGGGTTGTACTTCCATGTTATAACGTCTGGCTACCTGAAAAAGACGCAAGACTATCAGTGCAAAAGAGATGTCTTTTAGAGGGCGTTCAAAAATGGGCTCACACACAGTGCGTATATCGCTTTCAAACTCATCTATTCGCGTTTCCGGCCCTACCCAACCTGATTCCACGTGTAATTGGGCCACTCGGCGATAATCTCGATTAAAAAAAGCAACCAAGTTTTCAGCCAAATACCGTTTGTTCCTGTCATTTAATGTCCCTACGATACCAAAATCTATACAAATGTATTGGGGGTTTTCTGGATCTTTGGGGGAGACAAAGATATTACCAGGATGCATGTCTGCATGAAAAAAGCAATCGCGAAACACTTGGGTAAAGAAAATCTCGACCCCGCGTTCAGCTAGCTTTTTAAAATTGATATTATTTTCTTGTAAACTTTTGATGTCTGCAACTGGAATACCATAAATTCTTTCCATAACCATGATATTTTCACGTGCATAATCCCAATATACAGTTGGTATATACAACAAGGGGGAATGTTCAAAATTGCGCTTTAATAGAGAGGCATTGGCCGCTTCGCGCATCAAATCCATTTCACTGTATAAGGTATATTCAAACTCATTAACAATCTCTTGCGGCTTAAACCGTTTGCTTTCAGGCCAAAAGCGATCAGCTAAGCGCGCCATGGTGTGAAGTATACTCAAGTCTTGTTCGATGATCTTGCGCATATTCGGTCTTAAGATTTTTACAACTACGGCCTCTCCTGTTTTTAAAGTGGCCGCATGAACCTGGGCCATGGATGCTGAGGCCAGGGCTTGAGAATCAATATGGGCAAAAATTTCATGGGGCGCTAATCCATACCCTTTTTGAATGATAGCCATGGCCTGGGTGCCAGAGAATGGCGGCACCCTGTCTTGGAGTTTATTTAATTCTAAAGCTATCTCAAGTGGTAAAATATCCGGCCGTGTTGAAAGCGCTTGTCCAAATTTGATGAAGATTGGGCCTAAGGCCTCTAATGATTTTCTCAAGGCCTCCCCCGGTGTTAAGGCTTTTTTGCGAAACCAATTAAAAGGATTTAGATAGACTACAAAGCGAAAGGGGGCAAACAGCCGTAGGGATACAACTACATTGTCAAGGCCATACTTGGCTAAAATATAATTAATATACAACAATCGAAAAAACTGTTTAACTGTTTTCATGGCGGGTCATCAATAGATTGATGTGGGCTTCTAGGCGCTCAGTGTCTAAAACCAAGGTATCGACATCGTTAAAAAAATCTTCAAGCTCCATTTCTGAGGGTAATATTCTTAATTCTTCTTGTAGATATTCAGTCATATTCAGTCGCATAGAGGTATCAATTTGTTTTTTAAAAGCCAACCCTTTACGCATCAGTGAGCCAATTTGGTAAGCTACAACATCTCCAGTAAAATGGGCAAGATGCCCTTCCCAATCGATGTCTAATTCATCGAATAGTTTTTTGACCTGCTGGCCTAGCTCAATGTTTCCAGAAATACGAATGTCTTTGTTAAATAAAGAACGTGCTTGGGAGGCGGGTAATAGGCTTAGCCGAATCAAACCAATTGGTGTGGACTGTATGGTTGTATCCACTAGCCCATCAAAAGTATCAAGTAAGACGATTTCATCGGCAAATTGGATATAAAAGCTAACATCCAGCGGTGCTATTATCATCTTAAGCACTTTGCCCTGAAGGCTTTTTATTTTTGTAGCCATGTCTTCGTCGAGATTTAGAGCATGATTGATTGCCAATTGTAAGGCTTTTAAAGAAACTTTTTTCAGCATAAAGAACTCAATACTTGTAGGCAATGTGTAAGGCCACAATGCCACCACTAAAGTTGTGGTAATGACAGTCTTCAAAGCCTGAGTTTTCAATCAGGTTTTGTAAGGCTTTTTGGTTGGGATGCATACGAATAGATTCAGCAAGATACTTATAGCTGGCCTCATCTGCTGCGAATATCCCGCCTAATTTAGGAAGAATATTAAATGAATACCAATCATAGATGGATTTTAAACCAAAACCAGGTGTGGAAAACTCAAGAACCATCAATTGCCCCCCCGGTTTGCATACCCTATACATTTCACCTAAGGCGGCTGCTTTATCAGTTACATTTCTAAGCCCAAAGCCCATGGTCAAACAATGAAAGTGATTATCAACAAAGGGCAAACACTGTGCATTGCCCTGGACAAATTGAATATTTTTATATAAACCTTCATCAAATAACCGATCTCGGCCAACGTGCAGCATGGCCCAGTTTATATCAGCAAGAATAACCTGGCCTTCATCTCCTACCTTTTTGGAGAGCAATCGACTTAGGTCACCACTGCCCCCAGCTAAGTCCAAAACAAAGTGTCCCGGACGAACATGGCTTAAAGCAACTGTAAGCCCCTTCCATAGTCGGTGGATGCCAAAGGACATTAAATCATTCATGAGGTCATAATTTTCAGCAACAGAATGGAAAACTTGAGCTACTTTGCGCTCTTTTTCATTCCAAGCAACCGATTCGAATCCAAAATGAGTTTTTTCTTCTTGATTAGTCATATACTAACCTAGTTATATGATGGGATTTAAAAAATAGAAAGGGGCAATCAGTGTGTCGCCAATTGACCCAGTGGAATGACACATAGCAAGTCCAACCTCGCACCGATAATATCCCACAAAGCCCTTTTGCTGTCAATAGTTAGCAAGTGTCTGAGTTCTATCCTAGGTAACTTGAATTAAAAAAATAAATATCGTACAATATGCTCATATATTCTGCTTTGAGGTTCTAATGTCGATTTCTTACAATCCTTTTATTGGTATTAACAAGCTATATCATCATGATTATAATTTTGCTGAGTATCTTTTATTGTGGTGCCGATGTTTGTTAGGTTGGGATAGTAATTATCCCCCTATAAATAGGTTTGAAAACCCTCATGGATTACCCTCTGACCCTGATAGGGGCATAGGATTATTTGATTATATTTTCTTACCTACTGCCTTGTTGAAAATGACAATAGAATACTTTCCAAAGTCCTTGAGTTGGTATCACTATCCTTGGGCTTATTCTATATCATTTTTAGGAAAACTTACTCATTATTGTAATATGGTTTTTACAGGTCTGGTTACCTTTGCCTTGCTCCCTTTGCTCCTTCCGCTAGTGTATTTGTATAAAAAACATATAGACCATGAAAGAACTATATTGAAAACCATACCTGTTGTCCTGGCGCACAAAATGCAACTCCCTATCATGGGCGGTGAGGACATGTGCGTTAACCAAGACATTTTTTTTGGCATTTTATATAGTACCAAACCAACAGATACAAAACAGTATATCAATTTTGATAATTTGTTTTGTAATATGATACTACTATGCCCTGTTTATTTTACTGACCTCAATGATGTACACGAGGCTCAATGGGATTTTGTTCGTGTGAATAGTCCAAGCTTCATTTTAGGAGTATTCTATAAGAGTAGGCCTTATTCACCAGTTGGGTATATCATTCCTTGTACGGAAACTAGGGACGCTATTATGTTAGCAACTAGAAACAATTTAATGGAATTAGAACACTCCATTGATACAGTAAAGTTAAAAGAGATGTTTAAAAACCCTCATCCTCTAAAAAACAGAGCTAGGGCTGCCTTATTTACTTTTACAACTGCCTTGCAGTCGGCAACTAAAATAAAAGATAAGGCACATGAAATTGCAACGCCTCATTCTGCAGCAGACTTATTTGGTCAAATTGCAGACTTTGCTAATATTACACCCTGCGATAAAAAAGCTAAAAAATCAATTTCTGATTTCCTACATAAGCACCCACACACTTTTTTCGTTACAAACCCTTTTCCGGAACAACAAGCAGGAAATCAAGGCCATGCAACTTTAAACGCATAAAGTAGGCTTAACCAAGGCATGGGATTATGTGTTTATATTTTCTTTCCTACAGCCATGAAAATGACCCTAAATACTTTTCATGAATCTGATTGGTATCACAAACGGGGTTAAACCCCTTTTACTAAAGCAAAGATCCTAAATTGTGAGTCAAAATATGCCCCCGCATTACGCTTTGCTAATGCGGGCTACGATGGTACATTATTTAGCAATAAACTATCAGTCTGGGTGCTTTTTTCTCGTCGTGTTTGTATTAAAACAAAGGAGTGGCCTGTAATAGCAAAGCGTATTACAGGTTTGCATACCGACAAGCTTCAGCATGGGACTTAGAATTATGATATTTTATAGCTGCCGTCTTCCCCACTATTTATCAGAGTAATACAAGACTAGTTAGTGGCTGGAATCCGGATTGTCAAAAGCAGGGTAAAAGGGTTAGGCATAGTTTAATCTATAATATACAAATGAATTATTAAAACAGAAGAGCCAAAAATAATACAGTAAGCGGTGTAAATACTATTAATGGGCTTCTTCAAGTCGATTCTAATAATTTACCTTTAAATGCCTTTGCCTGTGCCATCCCCATGAGCTGGTTCCTTTTTAGTGAGATGGGGTTATAATACCCTTTTCCAATCCTTTGAGCAGAGTATGTTTTACGGTGAAACCATCGAAGAAGTTCGTAAATTATACTTTGATAGTTGGTATAAATTTCAACATAATCAACTATTAACATCGCTTGAACAACAGCTGGTAGATGTCATAGTACTGCACCCAGAATATCATTCACTGCTAAACAACCCTGAAACCTTTCAAAGCCAAGCATATTACCCGGAGTTAGGCGATACCAATCCTTTTTTACACATGGGCTTACACCTTGCCATTCGTGAACAAATAGCAACGGACAGACCACCCGGCATCAGACTTTGCTATACTAAATTAATGAGGAAACATGGCGATGTCTTATCAGTAGAACACATCATGATAGAGCATTTAGCCGAGGCCTTATGGCTTTCTCAAAAAAATAATACGCCGCCTGATGAAGGGCTGTATCTGAGAAACTTAACCAATGTGTCTAATCAGTAAGGATTGAAATATGAGTATATGGTTGAACCCAATGACTTGCGATGTCCTTAATCAACGTGGGAAAAATTCCATGGCTGATTTTTTAGATATACAATTCACAGACATAGGCGATGATTTTTTAACGGCTTCTATGCCTGTGGATGCTCGTACCAAACAGCCCATTGGTATTTTGCATGGTGGCGCAAATGTGGTATTGGCCGAAACGGTTGCAAGTACTGCGGCTAATGCGGTGATTGATACCACACTCTTTTATTGTGTGGGTTTAGAAATCAATGCAAACCACATTCGTTCAGTCAAATCGGGGCTCATCATAGCCACTGCCAGCCCGCTTCATTTAGGACGCACTACCCAAGTATGGCAAATTTTTATTTATAACGAAGCCGGCCAAAAAACCTGTATCTCAAGAATGACTGCTTCAGTGCTCAATCGATAAAATGATGTTTAATTTTGCTGTTTAGTCATGGATAAGTCTTCTTTTACTAAATAAAGGTTTTTTTTATAAAGCAGTCTTTACATCCTTCATCACCTTAGGGCAGACTTCTGCTATCTATAAACTCAGTTTGGAAGTCAAAAACCAATGAATTTACACATTGTGATCTTAGCAGCAGGGCAGGGAAAAAGAATGTATTCTGACCTTCCCAAAATACTCCATCCCTTGGCAGGTAAGCCATTGGTACAATGGGTATTGGATACGGCCCAACAGCTAAACCCCAGCGCAATCCATCTCATTTATGGCCATGGTGGTCAACAGATCATGGAGGCTATGCCCAATTTAAACATCAATTGGGTAAACCAAAAAGAACAATTGGGTACAGGACATGCGGTTATGCAGGCTCTGGAATTTATACCAGAGGATGCCCAGGTGCTGGTTTTATCTGCGGATGTACCTTTGATTCAACTGTCAACCTTACAGGCTTTGATTGAATGTGCTCAATCTACCCATTCTGGGTTCGCTCTGCTCACAGCAACTCTGCAAACACCTTTCGGGCTTGGGCGTATTTTAAGAGACGATGAGGGTAATATTGTTTCCATCGTTGAAGAAAAAGATGCAACCCCCCAGCAAAAAGGTATCAATGAAATTTATACAGGCATATGTTGCGTAAAAGCCGCCAATTTAGCCACTTGGCTGCCGCAACTAAATAAAAACAATGCTCAAAACGAGTATTATTTAACAGACATTTTTGGTCTAGCCTCCCGTAATGGCCTCCAAATCAATGCTTTGATCACCCAAGATTGGATGGAGATCCAAGGGGTTAACAATCGGTTGCAGTTACAACAATTAGAAAGGGAATGGCAAAAAAGACAGGCCTTTGGCTTTTTGGAGCAGGGTGTGGGTATAGCCGATGCCCAGCGTTTTGATCTGCGTGGGCAGTTGATTTGTGGTAAAGATGTTTTCATTGACATCAATTGTGTATTTACCGGTCGTGTCATATTGGGTGATAAATGTATTATTGGTCCAAATTGTAGCCTTAAAGACGTCACTTTAGAGTCTGGGTGTGAAATCCTTGCCAACAGTGTCTTAGAGGGATGTAACATTGGAAATGACTGTAAGATAGGTCCTTTTGCCCGTTTACGTGCCGGTACTCAGCTTGGCCCCCATTGTAAAATCGGTAATTTTGTAGAGACTAAAAAAGCATTATTTGCTTCTCATTGCAAGGCCAGTCATTTGAGTTATTTAGGCGATGTTGACTTAGGAACAGGGGTGAATATAGGCGCTGGGACAATTACTTGTAATTATGATGGGGTTAACAAACATCAGACAGTCATAGAGGCAGGGGCCTTTATTGGATCAGATACGCAATTGGTCGCACCAGTGACCATAGGAAAAAATGCCACCATTGGTGCTGGAAGTACCATTCGTAAAAATGCACCTGCCGAAGAACTCACCTATACTGAATCTATTCAAAGAACGCTTTATGGGTGGAAAAGACCAAAAAAAAAGCAGTAAGCCCTTGATGAGTAGCCTTCATAGTGCTAAAAAATACTATTACAGGTCACTATTTAAGGAGACTTCATCCTCATACCGAGTAAGGTCTTTTTTATTCGCTTAGAAGTCAATGTCAACAGTGTAACCAATTGTTGGAGAATGAAATGAAAAAAGAGAATGTCATTGCTTTCGAATCATTTAGACTTGGGAAAGAACAAAAAACCATTTCGAACACCTTGATAGAAAAATTATATGATTTTCTAGCTCTATCTTATCATCTCATAAACCAAGAAGAGTTCTTACAATTGATAATCAAACCCAATGAACCTGGGGAACTTGTGGTTTTATATGGAAGGTGGGATGATATAGCAGGTTTTTGTAGAATTTTTGAACAAAAACTCAGGATTGATGATAAGTTGGTTACAGTTTACTTGGCTTGCGTACAGTTTAACCAAAAATACAACCCCTACCCAACCAGTGCCAGTATGGGTCTTGCACAGGGAATCTCACATAAGCTTGAGCATCCGGAGGAAGAAATCGTCTATGTGGCTTTGGCAAACACCCCTTTTAGCTATGAAGTGTTTAATCAAATGATTAAATCCTTATATCCAACACCCGGTAGGCAGGTGCCATTTCAAGTTTTAAAAACGATCGAGGCCTTAAAAAAATACAATGGATGGTATACCACGGGCAATCATCCAATGGTAATTAGCTCCATTTTAGTGCCTATCCGTAGTTATAATCCTGATTTTCAATATGACAACAGTGCTTTATGTGACTTTTATTTATCTATAAATCCTGATTATAGGCAAGGCAATGCTTTGCTGACTTACATCCCTTTGAATTTAGCCAATATTAATTATGGCCTCAATGCTCCCAGTACAACCTCGTATACTAATAAACCCCCCCACCATCTTTATCCAGAACCAACCTATTTAGGAGATGGAAGGATTGGGGTTCATTTAACCAAATAATATCCTTAACTTATTAACTTAATGTCAGTGGGCGCAAGATGAGTGTATTATTTGGCTTTTTCAATCTTAATGTTCTTTTTGCTACTTTTAATAGCAGCTTTTTTAGGAATGACTATCCAAAGCATGCCTTTTTTGAAAGAAGCTGTGGCTTTATCGACATTGGCTGTTTCAGGCAATCCTATAGAGCGCTCGTAATGACCATAGCTGATTTCACGATTTACAAAATTTTTATTGTTGTCTTTTTTAGAGGTTGACTTTTCACCTTCAATAATCAATCGATTGTTAATAAAATGAATACTGATATCTTCCTCACTCATGCCAGGCATTTCAGCTTCGATTTTGAAAGACTTTGCATCCTCCACCACATCCAAAGCGGGCGTTAACATCATGTGTTCGAACGTATCCATATTCGCACTTAAGGGTTGAAATAAATTATAAAAATCACTCATTGCGTGATTGACTTCATGTTGGAGTTTAAGAAAGGGATTGGCATTCATACTGCGTAATCCACTTGGGGATTTTGATCTATTTCTAGACTGGGTAGGTTTAGACTGTTGAGTAGTCTTTTGTTTTTTTAAACTTCTCATGTTTCATCTCCTGATTAATTATAATAAAAAGAAAACATTATGCGTTTTATTGGTGCAAATAAAAGATTAGACTATAAGAGGTCATTTGGCAATTGAAGGTAGGTCTTATATACAACTTAAGGGATGTAACTATTGTGTTCGTGTTCGCCTTCGCCTTCGTCCTCCTTTGCTTCTTTATTTTCAAGTATACCCTTTTTTGGCTTGGGGGGTTCAGCGGTGGATTTACATTGAGGACAAGTAGGAGCCATGCTTACTTTAGAGTCATGTCTTCTTGTTAATGCCATAACATCGGCTGTAGATTCATGGATCTTGCAAGTATCCTCAGGGTGGGATTGTGTGGCTAGGGTTACAACTTCTTGTTTATTTGAACCTATTAGCCATTTTGCAGCATAATATAGGCTTGGAATAATGAACCGTAACCCGGTATAAGCTGCTGTGGTGATTAAAACAGCTGTAATGATTGCAGCCCCAATTGGTGGGAAGTATAAGGACAATACCAAAGCGAACACAGATGCTGCACCTAAACTTAGAGAAATACTTCTGTCCATAATTTTTAAGGTGGTTTTAAATGCCAGCTTTTGTTCTATTGCTTGTTTTTGTATTTCAAGTAGTTGCATGGATTTTTTTGTTTTTTCATAGGGGCCATGTTCGTATTTATCATAAAGTTTTGTAATTTCTGTGTATATCTCATCTAACTCTGCCAAATCAGTTGTACTATAAAACCCTTTTTTTCGTTGATTATATAGGATTTCCAGCTTTTGAGCCTCCAGTTGAATTGGTGTCAAGGCCTCCTGTTTTTCAAGCAGCTTCTCATCGATCAGTTCTTTTTCTGTAACAAGCTTGGAATTATTAACCAGTGTTTTCACTAGTTTATACATGCTCCAGGATAAAGTGATACCAGCAATGACCAAATATAAGGTACTTGCAACCAGAGGAAGGGTTAGGTTTAAGACGATAAGGGCCAGCATGAGTGATAAAATCACTCCAGAATAAACAAATTTAATTTTCGTAGAAGTTTTTGTTTCAGGGAGATCTGCTCCTGAATAGTAGGCTACAGCATATTTCCACATCAATGGGAAAAAACCTTTGGATGCTACCAGAATTTTGGTGATTTCAGAGGCATGTTCTAGGGGAGCATAATCATTGGTTCTACTATAGTCTTCAAAGAAGTCAACCAAATCATCAACCACTCCCAACATATCTGATGAATTTTTGACCGGTTCTGCTGTAATAGAGGCTTCTGGTGCCTTTGCTTGAATTCGTTTTAATTTAAAAAGCGGATCAAACACTGTTGCTTGGGTAGTCATACAATATCCTTAGAATTTATAGTAATACTATACCACCCCAACATTAAAATAATATTACGTCCTGGTTTAACAGCTTGCTAACAACCACACTTCTAAACTATATTTTGTATTAGACAATTAATTTTGGTAGACAATGCTTAAAAAAGCTCTTTATCTTGCAGGTGGAGGCGCACGAGGTGCTTACCAAGCTGGCGTTTTGAAAGCCATTGCTCATATTTTACAAGTAAAAAGACTCCCCTTTGATTCTGTTACAGGTGTGAGTGTGGGAAGTGTGAATGCTGCCGTTCTTGCCGAATGTGCAGACGATTTTCCTGCTGCTGTGGATAAATTGGAATACATTTGGGGGGACATACGTTGCGGTAAAATCTATAAGGCCAGTAATTTTGAAATAAGCAAATCATTGCTGCGTTATTGTAGTAATGTGCTTCTTAGACAACGTCAAGCAGGCCAATTGTTGGACACCACGCCCTTGAGAGAATTCCTTAATGAAAACATTTCATTCGATAAAATCGAACAAAATATACTAAATAATTATCTTGAATGTTTTGAGGTTATCTGTCGGTGTTATGAAACACATCAAACTGTATCATTTTATAATCACATACAACCTGCCTTTCCGGATTGGGATTACCCTAGACATATAAGCAATCGTTGTAGTATACAAGTACAACACATTTTAGCCTCAGGTGCCTTGCCCCTGTTCTTCCCACCTGTCAACATTGATGGTTTGCATTATGGCGATGGTAGTATGGGTTTGGTGGCGCCCTTGAGAGGGGCCATACGGTTTCAAATGGATAAAATTTTAATACTAGGTACTCGAGAATTACCAGAATCCATCATAACAGAAACAATGCGTAAGAAAGATATCGCCTTTGCTCATGTATTAGGTAACATGATGAGCGGTTTATTTTTAGATAATTTGGACAGAGAAATCGAAATGGTGAATCATATGAACCAAATTGCAACCTTATTGTCTTTATGGAAAAAACGTCATTCAACGTGGCGACCAATTACCACCTTACATCTGCGACCAAGTCAAGACATAGCTAGCCTTGCTCAAGCCCACTTTTGCAACATGCCAGTTTTTTTAAGATTTTTACTCAATACCTTAGGCGCTAATAGTCACTCAGGTGATCTATTAAGCTTTTTATTATTTGAAAAACAGTTCACACGCGTCCTGTTAGATTTAGGTTTTAAAGATACCATCGCTGTGTCTGACCAAGTTGAGCAATTTTTTGAGTAAGCCCTGACCCAGGGCGGCCTCATCATCCTATTTTTCTTAGTTTTATTAAAACCTCCTCGGTATCTGGCATCACTTTGTTCCAAATAAAAAAAGCTTCTGCTGCTTGTTCAACCAACATACCTAAACCATCTTGTGCGGGACAACCTTGACTTTTTGCATACATCACAAAGGGTGTAGGAACTGATAGTTTATATGATAGATCATAACATAGCGGTTTATTTTTTAAGCATTGAGCTGGTAATTGAATGGATTCTCCTTGTAAGCTTGCAGAAGTGGCATTGATCACCAAATCAAATGTTCCACTTAATTGGCTTAATAGAGTACAAACCAACATGGGAAAATCTTGGCTTAAGCTTACTAATTTGTCTCCAGTTCTATTGGCCAATACCAAGCTTGCAGGTTGTTCCTCCAGTAAAGGTGAAATGATGCCACGGGCAGCGCCGCCAGCACCTACTATCAAAATACGTTTATCCTTTAATGTCATAAGCTTAAGTAGATCTCGAATCAGACCTACACCATCCGTGTTATCAACCCACAAACCCTCTGTCTGTAGCCACAAGGTGTTTCCAGCTTTTGCTTGCTTACAGCGATCGGTCGCTTGCCTTGCCATTGCAAATGCCCGTTGCTTAAATGGCAAGGTGATGTTTAAGCCGCTACCCTGCAGCTTAAAAAAATCAGCTACCTGCATTTCAAAGCCTACACTTTCGCCCTTAATTTTTTCATAAGTCAAAGACACATGTGTTTGGCTTGCGAAACATTGATGAATAAAAGGCGATAAACTATGATCAATTGGGTCGCCTATAACCGCAAAACGTGTAGCCATGTGGTCCTCAATTTCTTAATTTTTTTCAATGTCCATACTCTTATCGACCAATTCTCGCAGATCACGGGACAGTTCAGATTGGGCTAATTGTTCTAATTGTTTCCACATCAACAACCTACGAGGTTTGTCAAATCGCGGCCATCGCGTAAAAGGATTGGCCAAACGAGCTGCAACTTGAGGGTTTATTTTATCTAAGGAGCGCAGCATGTCTCCCAAAAAGACATACCCACTGCCATCTAAAGCATGAAACTTATCTGGATTTCCAACACAAAAACTGCCAATCAAAGCTCGTACTTTATTAGGATTGGTCATAGAAAATAAAGGATGCTCCATCAACTGTTTGACCTTGTCCAAGGTATTTGGTAATTCAGAGGCCGCTTGGGCTGAAAACCATTTATCCATAACAAGGTCGTTTTTATGCCACTGTTTGTGAAAGGACTCTATTGCCGCAGTTTGCACAGTTTTGTTAGAGCAATTCACCAATAAGGTAAAGGCTGCCATTTGATCAGTCATTGTTTTAGCAGAGGCAAATTGTTGGCTACACAGGTCTAAATTTGCCGCCTCATCTGACTTCATGAGCAGCCACAAAGCGGTATTTCTTAATTTTCTGCGTCCATACCCTTTGCCATTCATGAGGTGGTCTTCTGTATCCCATAATTTTTTATACAGCGTCAATAGCGGTTTTTGTAAGAGGTGCCCTAATTGGTGACGATAGGACTTGCGAACCGCTTCAAGGGCATCAACATCTATTGACTTTAAATGAAGTGCGACTTCCTCAAAACCTGGAGGTGTGATTAATTCTGCTCGTAAATAATCGTCCAATGCCTCATCTTGTAAAATATGCTCAAAGGCATCAATCAAGGCTTCTGGAATTTGCACCGTTTTTAAGTGCATCCTTAAGCAACCATTCAAATGGTTGGTAACCAACCGTTGTCCAGCATCCCATTTGGCATAGCCATCTGTTTCATGACCTAATAAAAATAACAACTCATCTTGGGTACGTTTCTCTTGCAAATATATGGGTGCCGAAAAGCCTCTGAGTAAAGATACCATTGGTTTTTCATTCAGATCATCAAAAATGAAGTCTTGCTTTTTTTCGGTTAATTCTATGACATCATGGGCAATGGACATCTGTTGGCCATTTGAATCAAATAAGGCAAACTTGATGGGAATATGAAAGGGTTTTTTTTCTTTCCCATCCGGCGTTTGAGGACAAGATTGTTGCAAAGTCAATGTTAAACGATTATGCAAATACTCACTTTTAACCTGCACTTCTGGAGTACCAGCTTGGCTATACCATCTTTTAAATTGTGTTAAATCCCGCGCATTTGCATCGGCCATAGCTGCAACGAAATCATCAATGGTGACTGCTTGACCATCATGACGTTCAAAATACAGATCCATGCCTTTTCTAAACCCATCCTTACCCAATAAAGCATGCTGCATGCGAATAACTTCTGCGCCTTTATTGTAGATGGTTGCAGTATAAAAATTATTAATCTCTCTATATGACTCGGGCCTAACAGGATGGGCCATAGCACCGGCATCTTCAGGAAATTGACTACTACGCAAAGCTTTGACATCACTGATTCTAAACACATCTGCTGAATTCATATCCTCAGAAAAGGATTGATCGCGAAAGACCGTCAAACCTTCTTTTAAGCTCAACTGAAACCAATCTCGACAGGTTACACGATTACCTGTCCAGTTATGAAAATATTCATGGCCAACAACGCTTTCAATATCGATAAAATCTTGATCGGTTGCTTCTTCAGGTTTGGCTAAAATATATTTAGAATTAAATATATTGAGTCCCTTGTTCTCCATGGCACCCATATTAAAATCACTTACTGCAACAATCATATATACATCAAGGTCATATTCACGACCATACATGGCCTCATCCCATGACATAGCTTTTTTCAAAGAATCCAAAGCATGCTGGCACTTTGTTTCATTGCCTTGTTCCACATACACACGCAAATCTACCAAACGTCCTGATGCAGTTTTAAATGAATCCTGAACACAGGCTAGATTGCCAGCTACCAAGGCAAATAAATAGGCAGGTTTTTTAAATGGGTCTTGCCATACTGCCCAATGGCGACCATCAGGACTTTCACCTGTTTCTACTAAATTACCATTGGATAATAAAACAGGATACAGCTTTTTATCTGCTGAAATGCGGGTCTCAAAAATGGTTAAAACATCTGGCCTGTCTAGGAAATAGGTTATCCGTCTAAAACCCTCAGCTTCACATTGGGTACAAAATAACTGATTAGAGCGATAGAGGCCTGATAATTTAGTATTCAAGTGAGGATAGATTCGAGTGGTTACTTCCAGTCTGAAATCATCCGGGCAGGATTCCAGAATCAATCCATTTTCTTTTAAAGAATAACTGGACAGTTCTAATCTTACACCATCGAACTCTATGCAGATAAGCTCTAATTCATCACCACACAACCATAAAGGCCCGGGCATCCTTCTTACCAAACGCTGCGTGCTGGTGACTATTACGTAGGTTTCATAAAGCGCAAATTTTAGGTTTACTGACTTAATTTCAAAATTAGGGGCCTTATAATCTTTTAAGTAAATGGTTGTATCTGGCATAATATTTGCGTTCCTTTTTAAAAAATGACAAAAATGATGTAAGTTAGATAACTCTATACGTTTAACCTACTATACTAAGAAATATTAAGAATGCAAAAGTCATTTGATGTATTATCATAAGGTTGTGATTAGAATTGTAATGTCAACTATATAATTTCAAGAACGATACTGAGGGGACGACAATGAATACGCAGGATTTTTTATCCAGTTACACCAAACGCTTTGTTGAGAACAAAGAAGAAGATTTAAGTTTGGATGAGTATTTGGAGTTATGCAAAACTGATTCATCAGCTTATGCTAACCCTGCGGAACGTTTATTGATGGCTATTGGTGAACCAGAAATGGTTGACACCCGTCATGATCCGGTATTATCTCGCATTTTTTCAAATAAGATTTTGCACAAATATCCTGTTTTTGATGATTTCTATGGAATGGAAGAGCCCATTGAGCAAATCGTGGGTTTTCTCAAGCATGCCGCACAAGGTCTAGAAGAAACCAAGCAAGTACTTTATTTATTAGGCCCCGTGGGTGGCGGTAAATCCTCTATAGCAGAAAAATTAAAAGATCTCATGGAAAAAATACCCTTTTACGCCATCAAAGGTTCTCCCGTATTCGAATCACCACTGTCTTTATTTAACCCTATAGAAGACGGCCCCTTGCTGCAAGAGCGATTCAACATACCCATGCGCTATTTGCGTTATTTAATGTCACCTTGGGCTGTAAAGCGTTTACATGAATTTAATGGGGACATCAGCAAGTTTCGAGTAGTCAAAGTCAAACCTTCTCGTTTAAAACAAATAGCTGTCGCCAAAACCGAACCCGGTGATGAAAACAACCAAGACATCTCCTCCTTGGTAGGTAAGGTTGATATACGAAAGCTTGAAACTTTTTCCCAAGATGATCCTGATGCTTATAGTTATTCTGGAGGCTTGTGTCGCGCAAATCGAGGACTGTTGGAATTTGTGGAAATGTTTAAAGCCCCCATAAAGGTGCTTCATCCCCTACTTACCGCGACCCAAGAAGGAAACTACAATGCTACTGAAGGGCTATCCTCCATTCCCTTTGAGGGCATCATTCTTGCACATTCAAATGAATCCGAGTGGCAAACCTTTCGTAATAATAAAAACAATGAAGCATTTATAGACCGTATCAATATTGTAAAAGTCCCTTATTGCTTGCGTATTTCTGAAGAAATCAAAATTTATCAGAAATTAATAGACAACAGTTCTCTATCTAAATCTCATTGTGCACCAGGTACTTTGGAAATGTTGTCGCAGTTTTCAGTGTTAACGCGCTTAAAAGAGCCGCAAAATTCAAGTATTTATTCGAAAATGCGTGTGTATAACGGTGAAAGTTTGAAAGATACCGATCCCAAAGCCAAATCCTACCAAGAGTATAGAGATTTTGCTGGGGTTGATGAAGGCATGAGTGGTATTTCTACTCGTTTTGCCTTTAAAATATTGTCTAAAGTATTTAACTTTGATCATGCAGAAATAGCTGCAAATCCTGTACATCTCATGTACGTTTTAGAAAGGCAAATTGAACAAGAACAATTACCTCAAGAAGTGCATGAAACCTATTTAAATTTCATTAAAGAATATTTAGCCACCAAATATGTGGAATTCATAGGTAAAGAGATTCAAACGGCCTATCTCGAATCCTATTCTGAATATGGCCAAAATATATTTGATCGCTATATCATTTACGCAGATTTTTGGATACAAGATCAAGATTATAGAGATCCCGATACTGGCGAAATTTTTGACCGAAGCTTATTGAACCTAGAATTAGAGAAAATCGAAAAACCTGCAGGCATCTCCAATCCTAAAGATTTTCGCAATGAAGTTGTCAATTTCGTATTACGAGCCCGAGCCAACAACAAAGGCAAAAATCCCGTTTGGAACAGCTATGAAAAATTAAAGGCCGTGATTGAGAAAAAAATGTTTACCAACACAGAAGATCTTTTACCTGTTATCTCTTTCAATGCAAAAGCATCAGAAGACGATAAGAAGAAGCATGAGGAATTCATCTCAAGAATGGTGGACAAATCCTATACAAGAAAACAAGTGCGGCTTTTATGTGAATGGTACTTGCGAGTACGTAAATCGCAATAATAATGAAATACGGACGGAGCGAACATCATGTCGCAACTGATTGATAGACGCCAAAATGCTGGCAAAAAAAGTACTGTAAATCGTCAGCGTTTTCTTCGTCGCTACAAAAACCAAATCAAAAAATCTGTCTCAGACGCTATCAGCAAACGAAGTATCACAGAAATTGACAAGGGCGAACAGATAACCATACCAGCTAGGGACATTTCTGAGCCAAGTTTTAACAAAGGTAAGGGCGGTCAAGTCGAAAAAATCTTTCCAGGCAATGATACTTTCATAGCTGGTGACAGAATCAAGCGACCCACTGCAAATAAAGACAATGGCGGCAGTGGCGCCAGTAATCAAGGCGAAGGCGAGGATAATTTCATCTTTGATTTGACCCGAGAGGAGTTTTTAGAACTGTATTTTGAAGATTTGGAATTACCTGATTTGGTCAAAAAAGAGTTATCTCGTATTAAATCTTTCAAACAAGTAAGGGCTGGATATTCAACCAGCGGCATCCCCAACAACATCAACGTCTTACGCTCTATGAAACAGGCGACAGGTCGGCGAGTGGCCTTAGCTGCAAATTATAAAAAGCAATTGAAAGAAGCAGAAGAGGCCCTAAACATTTTAGAAGCAAGCCCTGTACCAGACAGTTTAGAGGTGCAAACCTTAAAGAAAACCATTGAGGCCTTAAAAAGCAGGATTTTAAAAGTTCCTTTTATAGACACCATAGACCTGCGCTATAACAATAGAATTCGTATTTCTACCCCCACAACCCAAGCGGTGATGTTTTGTGTTATGGACGTATCTGGCTCTATGGATGAAGAAAAAAAAGACATTGCAAAGCGTTTTTTTATTCTACTGTATCTCTTTTTGACTAAAAATTATGAAAAAATTGAATTGGTTTTTATTCGCCATCACACCTCGGCTAAAGAGGTTCAGGAAGAAGAATTTTTCTATTCACGTGAAACCGGCGGTACCGTAGTTTCCAGCGCCTTAGAGATGTTACAAGGCATCATTGAAGCGCGGTATCCTACTGCAGCTTGGAATATTTACGTGGCTCAGGCATCTGATGGCGATAATTGGAATGCGGATTCGCCTTATTGCCAAGAATTGCTCGAACATAAAATAATGCCACTGTTACAATATTTTGCCTACATTGAAATTATGCCCCGCCATCACCAAAGTTTGTGGGAAGTGTATCAACACCTCAAGGCGCAACATGCTAATTTCGCAATGGAAAATATTGATACCGAGGCGGATATTTATCCGGTATTTCGCGAATTATTTAAAAGGAAAACCGAATGAAGAAAAAGCCATTATCCACAGGATCTGATTGGACCCTAGAGCTTATCCAGGCCTATGACCAGGAGATAGCACGGCTGGCCAAAGACTTCAAATTGGATACCTATCCCAATCAAATCGAAATTATCACTGCAGAACAAATGATGGATGCCTATGCTGCGGTTGGAATGCCCATAGGTTATCATCATTGGTCTTTTGGTAAACATTTCGTAGGCGTTGAAAAAAGTTACAAACGTGGACAGATGGGGTTGGCCTATGAATTGGTAATTAATTCAGACCCCTGTATCTCCTACTTAATGGAAGAGAACACCATGGCCATGCAGGCTTTGGTTATTGCGCATGCCTGTTATGGTCATAATTCTTTTTTTAAAAACAATTACTTATTTAAAATGTGGACCTCAGCTGACGCCATCATTGACTATTTGGTTTTTGCCAAAAAATACATCAGTGACTGTGAAGAAATTCATGGAATAAGCGAGGTAGAGGCCTTGTTAGATTCTTGTCATGCCCTAATGAATTATGGTGTAGACCGTTATAAGCATCCTGGGGCTTTATCCATTCAAGAGGAAAAAATACGTCAACAAAACCGCGAGGTTTACCTTCAATCACAGGTTAATGAACTTTGGCGTACCATTCCTCAAAGTCATCATGATACGCAGCTTGGTCAAAAAAAACGCTTTCCCGACGAGCCTCAGGAGAACATACTGTACTTCATAGAAAAAAATGCACCATTGCTACAGCCCTGGCAAAGAGAAATTGTTCGTATTGTCCGCAAACTGGCACAATATTTCTATCCACAACGCCAAACAAAAGTTATGAATGAGGGCTGGGCTTCTTTTTGGCATTATACACTCATTCATGCTTTGTATGATGAAGGTTTGATTACAGATGAATTCATGTTAGAGATTTTACAAAATCACACCAGTGTTATTATGCAACCTGCCTATAATAGCCCGCATTTTTCTGGAATAAATCCTTATACCCTTGGTTATAATATGATGAAAGATATCCGGCGTATTTGTGAGGATCCTACCGAAGAAGATAGGCATTGGTTTCCTTACTTGGCAAACACAGATTGGATCAGCAGCCTTGATTTTGCTATGCGCAATTACAAGGATGAAAGTTTCATCGCCCAATATCTATCACCAAAATTAATTCGTGATTTGAAGTTATTTCATGTCATTGATGATGATCACAGCCCAGAGCTCTTTGTAAACGCTATTCACAATGAATCCGGATATCAAAAAATTAGACAAGCCTTATCTAAACAGTATAATCCAGATTATATGGATCCAGACATACAAATTTATGCGGTGGATGTAGAAGGGGATCGCTCATTGAGTTTAAGATATACAGAGCAAAACCGAGTTCCCTTAGGTAGCTCAACCAATGAGGTGTTGAAACATGTCCATTCATTGTGGAAATTTCCCGTTATTTTACAAGGGATTAATACAGAAGACCAAATAACAAACGAGTTTCATTGTCCGCCTTTGCCAACCCCGGAAGCAAAGGATAAACCGACTTAATGCTATTGATAATCATTCCGATTTAGGTTAAAGTCTCCCCTCTGTCAACTCTGCAATGTAATCATGAAAATCAAACAGATACCCTTAGGTCTACTTACAATTGGAGCCAGTGTAACGCTTGGTTTATTAAGTTTTGCTGGCATGTTTGCTTTTTTAGCCAAGCTGTTGGCTTTGGGCATTGTGCTTCCTGTTTTACCTATTGCCATCGGATCTATGGTTTTAGCCATTCTTTATGAGTCAGAAATTTTTCATGTAAACATCAAAGGCGCTGCGAAGCAGATGTTTAAAAAAAGCTATTTTAACCACCTGTTAGCCAAAGAGTATTTACTCGAACATACAGTGGCAAATATTCATAAAGACGATTGTCCTGAATTTTTTAAGGATTATGCGAAAATAGTCCAACAACTCAGTAAATATGCACATAAAGGTCTGGAAAAACAAAGTAAACTTGATAAAAAAGCCATTGAAAAAACCTTAAAGGATATGGAAAATGTGCTGGCCTTGGCTCTATTTGCGCCCCAAGGTGCATATAAATCAGGTTATTGTGAAGAACTATCAATCTGGCTTAGGAAAAATGGCCAGCAGCAGGCATGGCAGACACGCCTTAAAGACAGATTGTTTCATTTTGGATGGAAAAATTTTGGTTGGGTGAATATATTCTGTCTGGTTGCAGGGCTTTTTTCAGGCCTAGGCATGCCCTTTCTCTTCGCAGAATTCATCGCTACCAGTGCAGCCTTTATAACAATACCTTTTGCAGTATGGATGTGTCTACTGCCCTGTTGCATGGTAGGCACCTGCATGGTGACATATTATTCTCTGTCCAAGTTCATCAACCATGATACGATAAAAAAATGGTTCAATGTCATTGCCCAAGGGTGGTCTAAAAATGGTTTGACTTTTACCAATGTGACTATCACTGCCGGTATCATCGCCTTGCTGATATTGGCTTTGGGTTTAACGCTCTGTACAGGCGGGACTTGGATGACTGTGGCTTCCTCGGACTCTTTGGTGGCTTGGGTGAAAAGGTTGCCTACTTTTATTTTGGGGGTACTAAACCCCATCGTCGTTACAATTTATTCTGGCATTTTCAATATTCAAAACATTGCAGAAACCTTAGATATGTTGAAAAACATGGAAAATCCTTTTATTTCTTGGAAAAAAAGCCTTTTCAAGATTGTCCATTCCATGCGTAATACCGAGAATTGGTTTCAAAGGGTCAATCCCTTTCGTATTATTTTAAAAATTACATTCACTCCCTTGAGAATCATTCTTTTTCTTGGACATTTGGCCAGTATCGCCGCTTGTACAGATAGGGTGCCCGGGTTTTCAGAAATTTGGGCCTTTTTCATAGCTTTGATCAATGAATGTCTTGAAGATGGACATTACTTTTTTAAAGAAGCACCTCATATTCATGTTTTTGAGGGGGGTACTATGATCATTGATCATGGGGATCATGTGCACATTTGTATGGGAGCAGATGACCTTCTGGCCGAAGCATTGATGGAGCATCTAGATGCATCTCATAGCCACAACCATGACACCGATATTCCAACGCAAATTTTAAGAGCAGTTTTTTCACCACTGTATCTGTCAGCAACCCTTTGGGATTGGGGATTTGGACAGTTGAATGTTGGTAATGGCAAAGTAAAACTTACCTTTATACAAACTTTTAAAAAACAAATGGGTATTGAAGAAGAGAAAGTTTATAAAGAACCTGTCGAACTTTCAAAGGGATGGTTAAGGGAGCAGGCAAATTACCGAGTAGAAAAATTCAAAACCAGCCATTTTAAAAATTTATTTGGCAAGGAGGCTGCAGATGCCAAAGATAAAATTACAGTGCTCAATGATTTCCAGAAAGACATTAAAAATCTCAATAAAGATCTACAAACCACACTCACAAGCGCAGTCAAGTCCGGGTTGTTTAATCAAAATCGTTCTTGCATAAAAAAAGCCAAGGTAAAAACCCAAGAAGCTATGGAAGCCCTCATTCCAAGAGTATTCACTGTATGAAAGGTAATTATACAATGGCTCATAGTGGAAAGAATACTTCCACTATGAGCCATGCAAATACAGTTACAATAATTGTTAGAACGCCAGCCTACACCTTTTCGTATAAAAACATTATCTAACCATTTGTACATCTGCATATACCACCCTCACAAGTTCCAGTGCCTGAACATTTCTTAGCGCAGTCACAATTTGTTTCACATTTCATAAGCTTCCCTACTGCTGGTTGTTCAACTGCTGCATAAGAGGTTGACATAACCACCAAAATGAATACAGTTGAAAAAACCAGTTCTATGCTCTTAAGGATATTTTTCATTATAATCTCCTCGATGATTTTTTTATTTATATGTGTACAATATAATCATAGATTGTTTATCTTAAAAAGAAAGATTAGGGACAGTTTACCATTGGACCCCGGATGTCGATTTACCGGTTTATCCGCGGTATCAAAGACGCCCTAAGTTGTCATTAGGGATCAAATGTCAATAGGCCCCTAAGTTCATCACACCTAAGTTTTATTTACTTTATTGTAGTTCTTGAATTTCATGCAACCATGCAAGGAACTCTTAAATAAGCGCAAATCGAGCATATAAAGGCAAATGATCAGACAACATTCGCCATGGCTTACCTCCAAAACAGGCAACTTCTTGTACCTGCATCCCCCTAAAATATACTCTATCTACACACAGGGCAGGACGAATGGCTGGAAAAGAGCGAGCATGTTTTCCTTGTATAGAGACAAAAGCTTCTTCAATGCCTAAATCCTCAAACAAAGGTTTTGAGATGATGGTGCGCCAATCATTGAAGTCTCCGCACATTAGTAAAGGATCTTCTAAAGGCACGATGTCTTTGATACGTTGCATTACGGCCAAGCATTGATCAGCACGCTCAGCTTTGAACAGCCCTAAATGTACACATAATAAATGAAAACGACGGTTATCAATCATCAATTGGGTATGCAAAATGCCTCTTGAGGCTCGATTAAAATTTGAAAGATTGATATTCTCAAAACGGTCGAAAGGATATTTACTTAAAATGGCATTGCCATGGTGGCCTGATTGATAGACCGCATTTTCAGCATACACATAATGCGGCCAGATATTTTCAGCAATGTATTCAAATTGAGGCAACTTGGGCCAGGAATCGATGCGCTTTTCACGTTTCTTATGGCTACCCTGAACCTCTTGTAAAAATACAAAGTCTGGATTCAACCCGGTTATAGCCTCCCGCATTTTGGGAAGCAAAAACCGTATAGCACCAACCCCAAAGCCTTTGTGTATATTATACGTCATGAGAGAGATGCTTTTAACCGGCTGCATGATCTAATTACCTTATCAGCTATTTAGATTCATTATAATTCATTGTCATCTAACTTACTCATGAAATTTCAAGGCCACCTATAAACGAACAACTAATTGCTGTGATGCTTTTTGTTAATCACGCAAGTTTGAAAGTTCTGGGAGTGTGCCCCGTCCTCTTAGGTGCCGCGGACAAAGCCGCGACACCTAAGCCTGGAGGATGAATTGAAATCATATCCAAATTACTTCTGACAGATTTTATCAGCCATATAACCAATTGCTCCGGCATAATAGGTGGAATTATTATAGCGTAAAATCATTTTATAATTAGAAAACGCTAAAAAGGTGGGGCCACCCAATGGTTGAATAATACTGCCTTGTAAGTTTTGATAGGGTAGGGGTTGGCCAGATTCTGTAACTACACCCAGGGTGCTCCATTCGCTTACAGGTTTTATATTATTTTTACCTTCAAGCTTCATATCAAATTGTTTCGGCAGTTTGACTTGAATAGCCCAAGGTTCATTGGTTTGCCAGCCATTTTGTTTCATGTAGTTAGCGATGGAGGCAAAGACATCGGGTTTACTTTTCCAAATGTCTTTTTTTCCATCCCCATCATAGTCTACGGCATATCTTACCCAACTTGAGGGTAAAAATTGAGATTGGCCAGAAGCACCGGCCCACTCACCTTTAAAGTCTGCCAAACTGACATGGCCCTCGTTTAAAATCTTTAAGGCAATGAAAAACTCTTTGCGGAAAAATTCTTTACGTTTGGATTCGTAGGCTAAAGTAGCCAGCGATTTGATGACTGGGAAATTACCCATATAGGTACCATAGCTTGTTTCCATGCCCCAGAATGCAACAATAAAACAGGGATTGACGCCAAAGCGCTGGCCTATTGTATCTAATAGCTCTTTATTTTTTTTATACTCCTTGCGACCAATGGCAATTCGATAATTATCGGCTCGGGTATTGCGATATTTCAAAAAAGTAAGACGGCTTTCTGGCTGTGAACGCATAAAATTTTTGATCTGATGATTGGGCTCAGACATACCTGCAAGTGCTTTTTCTACCAAGCTTGAGGGAATGCCTTGTTGTACGGCTTCTTGTTTTAAAGTACTAAGCCACTCATTAAAATTCTGACTGGCTGATGCTAAAGGTTGGAATACAATACTGGCTAACAAGAAAAACATAAATCCCAACTGTTTCATAGTTTCCCCTAATATGATGTAATTAATTTGCAAAGATCAGTATAACGTATAGTAATCATGCTAACAAACATAAGCAAGATTTCAGCCATGTCTATCGAAACATTGAATATTTAAGATAAAGCTAGATTTTGTCTTTAATGCAAGCTGAATTTTCAACAAAATGTGTTGATTAGCCTAATATCTTCATCTTATAAAGATAACCCTGTATTACGACTACGTCTAATACAGGTGTAGTACCGGCTACCTGTACTAAATTTGTAGCCTGTATTAGACGTAGTCGTAATACAGGTGTGCATTCAGAATAGTCTTAACCTACACATACCACCCTATTCTGAGCGTAAAGAGACCATAGGCTCCAGTTGAGCTGCTTTAAAAGCTGGGTAGAATCCAAAAAATATACCTGTGGCGGCTGATACGATAAATCCTGCCAGAGACGGCAATAGATTGATTGAAAAATTCCATGAATTAAAATAGGCAATGATGCATGTGAAAACCAATCCAATAATCACCCCTAACAAACCACCTACCAAAGACAGTAGGATGGATTCAACAAGAAAAAGGGCTTGTATTTCACTGTTTTTGGCGCCAACCGCTTTACGAATACCTATTTCTTTCTTGCGTTCACTGACTGAAACCAACATCACATTCATAACACCAATGCCACCCACCAATAAAGAAATGCTACCAATAACAGCCAATAATAAGGTAAAAATACGGCCCTGGCTTTCCATACTGGCTATGATTTGTTTGGCCGAACGGGGGAAAAGTGACAAGGTGGGTGATTTTGATTGTATGTATGTTGTAATTTCATCAATGATGGCATTGATGGAACTGTCTTGTTGTAATTTCATCACCGCATTGCTGATTTTAGTATCTGCGTTCAGTAAACTTAGGCCCCTTAAGGGAACTATGACACTGCGGTTGATATTTTCATTAAAAAAGCCATTTTCTTTCCAAGGAGAAGCAATCCCAATGATGGTATACAGGTATTTCCCAATTCGCAATTGCTTACCTATAGGATCATCTAAAGTAACCTCTTTGAGTTGATTCGCTAACTCATTGCCAATCACGCATTCATGTTCAAATGATGATAAATAAGATACAAAATGTCCGCGAGCTAAGGTAATATGAATGATATCTGCTAAAGATTCATCAGCTCCAATGATTGCTCCTTGTAAAATTGTTCCTTCATAGCTTAAGCTTTGATAGGCAATTGCATAAGGCGCTATTTGTATAACCTTTGGTATTTCTCCCATTTGCAACCATTGTTCAACTGTCAAAGAATCGCTTTCGCTGTGTGATTTGCTGGGCGTTTTTTGGAACACGGAAACAGCCAAAAGATCAGTTCCCAAAGCTTTAAACTGTTCTAAAGCCTTGGCTGTTGCCATCTGACCCGAACTTATCAATGCCACTACTGCAGCAGTACCCACCAATATACCCAACACTGCTAAAAATGATCGAAGCTTTGCAGCACATAGATTAACCCAGGCTTGTTGGAAGTGATTGGTTAGGGTCAAGTCGAGGGCTCCGAGACAATTTGACCATCTGCCAAGGTGATTTGAGTTTTGCATTGAGCTGCAACACGTTCATCATGGGTCACCAGTATCAGCGTGCGTCCTTCTGCATTTAAACTTAAGAATAAATCCATCACATCACGCCCAGTTCGTGAGTCTAGTGCGCCAGTAGGCTCATCAGCCAGAATGACCTGCGGCTCATTGACCAAAGCCCTTGCAATTGCAATCCGTTGTTGCTGACCACCTGATAGCTGCATGGGTTTATGACGAGCATAGTCTTGCATACCTACACGCTTTAAGGAGTGCATCACTTTGTCTTGGATGTCGGAGGACTTCAGATCACGGTAAGTGAGCGGTAAAGCAACATTTTGCATAGCTGTGAAACGGGACAGTAAATTAAATTGTTGAAAAACAAAGCCTATACTTTGATTTCGCAATTGCGCAGTTTCATCATTGCTTAAGTTAGCAACGTTTTTACTATTTAAAATATATGATCCTGAATCGGCTTTATCCAACAACCCAATGATATTCATCAAAGTGGATTTACCAGAACCTGAGGCGCCGACAATGGCCACCAAATCGCCTGAATAGAGGGTCAGTGAAATTTGTTTAAGGATGGTTGAATGCACTCCTTCAAGTGAATAGGTTTTTACCAGATCAGTCAGTATGGCTAAGGGCTGGTTAATCATACAACACCACATCCCCCGATTTTAAGCCTGATTCAATGACCACGGTATCACTTTGTAGAGGACCAGTCGTTATGATGCGTTTTTCGATATTGCCTTGAGCAAGCTTCAGATGCACCACGTTGTTGCCCTGTTCATGTTTCACTGCTGCAATTGGGATTAATAATTGGTTTTGTGTGTCTACGTTTAATTCGATGGCAGCACTCATGCCTACTTTTATTTTATGTTGTTCTTCTTCTGTTAAGGATGTGACTTCAACCATGGCTGTAAAGGATGGCAAACCCCCGTTGTTAGTATTGGAGGCTTGGGCATTGACTGCAACCAATTGTCCCTTTAATTGGTGTTTACCAAAGGCAATACCACTGATGTTTGCCTCCATCCCTGGGTGGATTTTGTCTATATCAATCTCTGGTACATCAATGGTAATCGTGATGCCTTTTAGATCCCCAATCAAGGCCAACACTTGTCCAGATTTTATGGCTGAGCCCACGGTAATTTGGGCTGTTTTATCATCTGATTTAGGCGGATATAGTAAAATACCATCCTGTGTTGCTTTTATATGAATTAAATTGTGACGTGCGGTTAATACGGCTTTTAATTTTTCAAAATCAGACAAACTCAGTGAGGATACGTCTTTTAAGCTGTTGTCATCCATTTTGCTTAACAACTCAGTGAGCTTGCGTGTAGATTCCATCAAAGTCACTCTGGAGGTATCCACACTTGATTTTTCACTAAGATAATTATTTTTGGCTAATAATCCTGCATTCCAAAGGTCTTGTGTACCGGTGAATTTAGCTTTGGCCACCGTGTAGCTGTCTTTAGCTTTCAAATATTCTGTCAATAAATCATTGTATGACTTTTGAAGTTCTGAAGAATTTAAAACCAAAATGATGTCATTTTTTTTCACCATTTGACCATAATGAAAATTCATGGATTCTACCACTGCATCCATAGGACTGGTCAAGGTGTTCTCGTTTAAAGGCTGCACTGTACCTGTGAAATGCAAGCTTTTATGCACAGGCATGGTTTTAACTTTATAACTGTTGGTGGTCTGACTTTTCTCAGAGCCACAGGATATAAGCCCTAATATAAAAATAAAAAGAAAAAATGTTTTGGTCAAAGTAGTCATTCACCGTACCTAAGTTTTATATGCCAATAATCTAGCGTAGTTCCTAATAGTCTTTGTAAGGCAGTTAACTGATTAAGGTAGGCAATCTTTGCGCCTATTAATCCTGACTGCGCTTGTATCAATTGATTTTGAGTATTATTTACATCCAGAGCACTGGAAATCCCTGCTTGTCGCTTTTTCTTTTCTAAATCATAAGAAAGTTGGGCCAAATGTACTTGTTTTTTAGCAAGCTCTAAGCGTTTTGCCAAACTTTCAATATTGTGTACTGTATTGGTCACCAGTGTGATCAAGCCTCTTTTGGCGGCAATGAGGTTGATTCTATCTTTCTCAAGGCGAATCTTAGCATTGATGAGTTGGCTACGACGGTTGATATCATGCAGAGGCACGGTAAGTGTAAGCCTAGCAGATTGAGTAATGTTATTACCGCTGTAGATATCTCGGATGCCATTACCATTACCAACCACATCATTTGCTAGACCGCTTATCACATTTGCACCTAAATCCAGTTGCCATAATTGTTGGTTTTTAGCAACTGTAAAGGCCCTTTCATCTGCACGAAGAGCCAGTTGTTGGGCAAGATACTGCGTATTGTGATTCAGTGCTATTTCAATAGATTGATTCAAATTGGGTAGGACCACCTCGCCTACCGTGACATCATTTGGTACTGATAGATGCATATCAGGATCCAGTCCTATGGCTTGTAACAGATCTTGAGAAGTCGTTTTAAAATCATTCTCAGCTTGTTCTACTAAAAGGCTTAGGGATTCAATTTGATAGGATTGTTGAATGTTACCAGTGGGTTCAAGTTGTCCTGCCTCTATCTTCTTCTCATTGATTTCATATGATTTTTTTGCTTCTGTTAACTGCAGATGTTGATTTTTTAAAATATTGCCGCTTAAAACCAGCGCTCTATATGCCAGAATGACTTGGCTTATTTGGTCCATCACAGATTGCTGCAGATTTAATTTATTAAAATTATCAGTGTCTCTGGCGCCTTGTAAATTGGCCTCATTCACTGATCTACCAGCGCCACGTAACAAGGGCTGGTTTAATGAAAAATTTAAAACAGGGCTATAGTTGGTATTTACATTAAAGCTATTTTCTAAAGTTAAGGCAGCTGTAGTACCATATTTGGTTTTAAGATCAAATTCAGGAGAGGCTAATAGGCTGCTACTGGTCTTACTCCCAACACCATTGAAAGTACTTTTTTGTACGAGCCCAGTTGCACCCAAAGCATATTGTAATTCGAACTCATTATTGGCTAGGCGCAGTTGATATCTTTGAATGATGCGGTCTAATTCTGCATCTTGAATGTTTGGGTTGTATCGCAAAGCCAACAAAATGGCTTCCTTTAAACTTAAATATTGCAGTGTTTTTTTACGAGAAAGGGGAGAGGTTGGCAGTTCTATCCAATGATGTAATTCGTACTCAGGGTCATGGATTGCCGCTTCTAAGGGATCTCCCACAGGTGCGACCACAGCCAATGCATTGAAACTTGGGACATAAAGTAATAAAATTAACACTGCTCTATAAAAAAAATACACCTATATGTACCTCAATGCGCAGGGGGTTGAAAAAACCCGTTTATCCTGCAAACGTAATGCAGTTAATTTACCGCCCCAGTGACAGCCTGTGTCTATGGGGTGAAGGGTGGGATGGGCACAGTTACCCATGAGCGCAGCCCAATGCCCAAATATAATATCAACCTCAATTGCTTTACGTCCAGGTACCTCATACCAAGGATATAGGTGCGCTGGTGCTTGATTGATTGGTCCTTTAAAGCTGAAATCCAAACCACCTTGGGCATCACAATATCGCATGCGTGTAAAATAATTGGTTATCAAACGCAGACGGTCAATGCCTGTGATTTCATCAGACCATAGGCTAGGTTGATTACCATACATATGATTTAAAAATCCCTTGTAGTGTTCTCCTGATAATACTGCTTGTACTTCCTTAGCCAAATCAATGGCCAAGTTTAAATCCCATAAAGGTGAAATTCCAGCATGGCACATAAGGACTTGAAGTTTAGGAGAGTAGCATATAATCGGCTGTTTTCTTAACCAATGCCCAAGCTCTTCACCATCGTCTGCTTGCAGGATTTCTTGAAGCGTGTCGTCTTTGTTTTTGGTTGTCAGACCAGTACCAAAAAGACAGGCCAATAAATGTAAGTCATGATTGCCTAAGGTTATCATAGCCGGCTTTGATAGGGCATGGATAAACCGCAGCACTGCCAAGGATTGGGGACCTCGATTCACTAGATCACCCACAAACCACAATTGATCGGTTGATTCATGAAAATCAATGGTTTCCAAAAGTTTTTGTAAAGCATCATAGCAACCTTGCACATCACCAATCGCATAATCAGCCACCTTTTCTTGCTCCTGGACTAAAAGCCTGTGAAAGATTTGATTTTTCGACTACTTGCCACTGTCCTGAACTTGCTAAGGTGCGTATAGGTGGCGCAACAGCAATGACTGGTTTTTGGGTATATTGGCTGCTGTGTAATACCTTATTAGTCACCTCAATGGGCGAAAGTGACTCTTTTGAATTTATTTTGGTTGCATTTGGCAATACCATAGAATATTTTGCAAATACAATACCATTGACCATGCCCTTGTTTGGACCTTGGTCAAACCTTAAGATGGCCCGGCCATCTGCTCCCAATACATATAAGCCTAAGCTTAAAAAGCCTTTTTGCACCTTTTCTTGACTTTTAAGAGATGATTCATCTAAATACATTTGAAACAATTCTTGAGTCATTAATAAACCGCCTGGCACCATGATCAGTGGGCCTTTATTAAGAATAATTTTGCCTGTTTCTAAAGCTTGAGACAGCCATTGAAGAAACTCTAAACCTACGATTTGTTCTTTTTCTAAAACAGATGGGACAGGGCTATCAATGAATGTATTCACTGACCCATGAGGGTTTTGCTGAACTTTCACATTCACTAAAAAATCGTTAAAATATCTTTGTAAGGCAATTGCGTCGGCGCGAATTAGTAAAAGACCCAGAGTCCCAGCCCCCTGATAATCCTCATTCAACAAGGCCAACCATACCATTAAAACTTGTGGATTAGAGGCAATCCAGCTAAAGCCGCTGGCAGGCATGAGGGTTTTTGCTAATAATAAATTCAAGCGGTGGCGGAAACCAACATCAGGCTCCTTAAGCAACTCATAATCGTACTGACACCCAGCATGTATTAAAGGCAGCTCCAAAGGATTCCATTGTTTTACTTCTCCCTCTACATCAAAGGCATTGATTTTATAATCAACAAAAAGTGTACCAATATTTTGTAACAAGCCTGCCGAAAATAAAGCGTATTGCCAAAGGGTTTGTTGTGGGGATAAAGTTTCGCTCCCTGGAGCTACAATATTTTTAAATAGGCTTAAAGCTGCCTCAGTACGATTAAGTGCATAATCTACCAAACCACCGGCTTGGGCATAATAGGTATTGGTAGATGCGGGCAATTTTTGGCAGTAGTTGACCAACTGTTCAATGAGATTTGTGCACAGGCTGTCATATTGGCTTGTTTCTATACTGCTTAATGCGCGCATGCTTTGCAACAACTGTGGTCTTTTTTCCTCAGATAAAAAAGGTGTGGGCTCCACAATGCTAATTGCATTGGTTGGGGCCTTTACAGTTTGCTGCTGAATTTTTGGCTTATGGTGGAACAAAGCAATCTCCATTATAATTTCATCCTTGTTAAAATAGGGTATCCTTAATCACTGCTAAAAATTAACAAGTTTATCTGATTTTATGACTTCTTCCAAATAACAGCTGTGTTAAAGCGCGCAAGCGGGTCATTTCTAAAAAATTTTGTGTTTTAACAAAAATATGCACTTGATAAGATTTAATCATATTTTCAATAGGTTAAACTATTCCTGAGGGAATAACCTTATACAATAAAAGCACTTGACCTCTATTTTACACTAAATGGAAATAATTTTCGCTAGTTGGACATATTCTTTTATTGAAATCTGTTCTGGTCTCTTATTCCCATCTATTCCTAACTGATGTAATTGTTCTGCAGAAATGTGACCCTTCAAATTATTAAACAGTGTTTTACGGCGCATGGCAAAGGCCTGAGCCACAAGCTTTTCTAAGTTGTCTACACCAACATGATCATAGGGTGATTGCTGATAAGGGACCAGTTGTACCATGGCTGAATTTACCTTAGGAGCGGGCATAAAGGATTCAGGCGGCACAGTGAATAAAAAATTAACCTCGCAATGGTATTGTAACATCACGCTTAATCGTCCATAGGCCTTGGTTCCAGGAACTGCAGCCATCCTATCAACCACCTCTTTTTGCAGCATAAAATACATATCCTCTATAAAAGGGGTGTATTTTAATAATCGAAGCATCAAAGGGGTGGATATATTATAAGGTAAATTACCAACTATGCGCAAATTGCCACCAAATTGGCTGTAATCCAGCGTCAAGGCATCTGCCGAAAGTAGCTGCAGCTGACCTGAAGAGGGGGGGAGCTCTAGGTTTTTGAGATGCTCTAGCAAATCCCTATCTATCTCAATGGCGGTTAATTTTTTTAAACTACGCAATAAAGGTAGGGTTAAAGCACCTAATCCCGGACCAATTTCAATGACCTTGTCACTTGATTGGGGATGAATTGCCTGGATAATTTCATGGATAATCTGCTGATTTTGTAGAAAATTCTGGCCAAATCGTTTACGCGGATTATGCTTCAATAGTACTCACCTGTTTTAAATTGAGTGTACATTATACTCCGCCTAAGGTACGAATACTAATTTGTGGACAATTCTGATAAAATACCGCTGAATAAGCTTAAAATAGTCTTTTTATGGTGTAAAGTTATGATTTATAGAAACATGTTAAAATCCAAAATCCACCGTGCTCACATCACCCAAGCTTGCCTTGACTATGAAGGTAGTATCACCATTGCACCCGAACTTTTAAAATCTGCAAACATACTACCAAATGAGGCGGTACATGTGTGGAATATCACCTCAGGCACCCGTTTTGAGACCTATGCCATACCTGGGATATCGGGCTCTAATGACATTTGTGTGAATGGTGCAGCAGCCCATTTGGTGAGTGTTGGCGATCTAATAATCATTGCAACTTTCAGTCAGATACCAGAAGAGCAATGTAGTACCTGGATACCAACTGTGATTTTTGTCAATGAAAACAACCAATTGAAAGAAGTCAGGCAAGAAAAATTAGGTTGTATCGAGGTTTAATTACACCAAAAAGATTGCAGTTAGGGGACCAAAGGTAGCAATCCCAGAAATAAACGCAATCTTTTTTGAAAATAAAATCCCTATCTTTGTCTAGGTACTGTGCAAACTACGCTTGCACTGTGCGAGAACCTCATCATCCCGAGCCATTCAGGGCTGGCTTATGTCATCAGGATAACAGCTAGGATTTCCGTGTATAGCACCATGCTGCGTGATACTCCCTCGCTATTGTCCTGAGGACATTAGGCAAGGTTTAATAGCTCGGGATGAGGGTAATTTAGTTTTCTGTGGCTGTATCTAGCCTTGTAATACCGTGCATAAAGCACGGTATGGAGACAAATGTTAGGTGTTTGATGTCCAAATTAGATCCACTTGCTCTGACGTGAATGCCGTCATCCCGAGCCCCTCCGAATTAACCAATGTCATCAGGGTAACAGCGAGGATCTCCGGGAGTATCACACAGAGCATGGTACTATACACGGATCCCTCGCAATGATCCTGATGACATAAGGTCTGTGCTGAATAGCTTGGGATGACGTATATCCGGAGATCCTCGCAGTTGTTGCTAAATCAAGACCCTGGCATTCGGGCAATGTCTCTTTCAATATCATTACATAGATCTTCAAGTTGTGACTTACTAGTCCTGTGTTGGAGATAGTCAGTTTTTAGCCACGTCCGGATGGATTTGATTTTATCCGTTACTTCTTTGAAATTTACGGTACTGATTTCGGACACTCCCGCACCACCCAGCTTACTCAAAATAGACTGAGTACTTGAGTTGCAACTCTTTTTAAGCAAATCTTTTAATTCGTCACCATATTGCTGTTTGGTTTTTTCCAAATTTTTAAAGTCTTCTAAGCTTATTCCGCTAACAAAGGCTTTGATTGGGTCAAACCAATTGTAGCTCCCATGTTTATACACTTGTTTTTTCTCTATATACCCTTGTAATGCTTTTTCATATTTGCCCATAGTATTTTGTAAAGTTTTAAGAATAGTCAAGTCGCCACGTTCTAAAGCTATTTTAATATTGTCCGCATTGTCGATAAACGCCTGGATGCTACTTTCTATGGGTTCACATTGTTGGTAATCTTGGCTTGCAGCCTCAAGATCGCAGATTTGGATTTTATCGGTGATGGCTTTTTTGAGCATGCCACATTTTTGCTGTCTTATCATTTCTGGATTGGCTACATAACTGGTATAACTGCTCAATAATTTGCGAGTTGTACTATCGCCATATGAGATGTATTTTTTTCTATCCTGTTCTACACATACATTTTGATCTACCAATAAATCATAATCGTCATCATCTAGAGAAACTCTCTGGTCGATTTTATCTAAAACCGCCTTCAATTCTTTGGCATTTTTTAATTTAGCAGTAGCGGTCTGAAAATCCATAGCCCTGTCTTTTACATGTTCCAAAAGTCTAACCAAGTAATCACGCTTATCTGTGGATACTTTGGTATTATCAACCAAGGCCGTCCCCAGTTGATTGTTAAAATTTTGAAGCGCTGTAAAATAGTCCAAAGTAGCTGAAGGGTTAACCCTTTTTTGAAGATCTTCACGTAAACTCTTGAAAACTTCCGTGATAAGGACATGTATCTTACCTTTGTCTGCAAATAAAGCTTGGTATAATTTGAATCCTGTACGTTGAAAAAAAGGCAGATTTTGTAATGAAGGCTCAGATACTTGATTTTGAATGAATGACTCAAGGGTATCAAGCAACTTACCTATCATGGCTGCTGCCTGGTGTCTACTATAAGCACCCGATTGAAAATCAGCATCGAGTTTACCCGCAATATGACCGCCCACCAAATTCATAAATAGATGCTGAAGTTGTGATTGGTCACTAGGTGTATTAAATTTTTCTAATAGGGTAGTCATGGCCACATCATCGATTTGTCCAGCAATCAAGTCTATTATGTCCTTAACAGACTCTGCCCTATTTACCATATTGGTAATACCAATTAAGGGCTTATTTAATAGTTTACCACTACCTGAATAGATACTTTCCTGAAAAGATTTCAAAAGATTACCTTGCAGGTTTTGTAAATTATTTTCTAAAGTAAGTGCTGTTTTTAAGCTTTCAACAATAAGGGGTTTAGATAGGTTAAAAATGCTTACAATTTTAGGTATTATCTCTATATTCAATGGGGCTTCTGACGCATTTTCAATAAGCGCTCGACTAACAACATGTTTTGAGCGCCCAGCTCGGTTGTCAAGAGTACTTATCTCAAGCAGTAAACCGCTCATGACTTCTTTTAAATGGTCTTCATTGAGAAACATTTTAAGCAGATATGCTATTGCGCTTGAGCGCATTCTACTAGAAAACAAAGGATAAAGCATAGTTTCCGGACTATTTCTAAGGTCCAACCCCTTATCTAACAATGGTTGAAATCCAGTTTTGTTTTTTTCGAAAAAGTTTTTGAAAGCAGACATTAAATGATCTATAAGAGAGGTAGAAGCGTGCGCACCTTCATGAAATGCAGACTGTAGTTGCCATAGTATGATCTCATGCTGGAGCATATTGATAAGCTGTGGTAAATTTTGAATAACTGGTTTTAGCGGCTCTAATATTTGCTTGCTAATAAATTCTTTGGTTAAAAAGATTTCGAAATTTTTAGTTATGGTTTTAAATTCATTTTCACTTGAGAAATATGAAGTCGCGGATTGGACAATCTTTAAGAAAGTCGAGTCTTTGGCCACAATAGCTGGTGCTTTTTGCGCCAGGCGGCTAAGCTTATTTTGACCAGTAGATTCTGTTTGCTTAGCCAAGGATGCATACAGAATGTTTTGCGTTTTAGTAACCAAAGGCAATAATTGAACAAGGATTGATGCAACCGATTCAATAAGGTTTGTTACATCTTCATCCTTAAAATTAAGATTGGGATCAATTGGCATAGATTCTTTCTAAAACAGTACGATAAAAAAATAATAACATAATGAGCTTAAGGCAATATTAAATTGTATATAATGGCATAAAGAGAATGCTGGAAGGATAAAGAATTCACCAACTGTTATTATTGTATTTTCTAGAATTTTATGTTTTGCTATCTTTTAATCATAATCAGCTGCGTCGAAAAGGACATTCATGACAGTTTATCTAGTTATTTTAAAAAAATTAATAAAAATTCGATTAAGCGAGCTAATCGCCCAGTTATCAAAAAAAGCCAGTGACGGAACTTATGATCAAGTTTTATATTCTAGGTTAAAAACATCAACTGAACAATTGGATCTGTCTATCATGGGCTTTGGTGCCCATAAAGACGCAAGTGAAACGATTATTATTGATGAAAAACCCTGGCAGTTTAAATGTGTAGGCGAAGACAGTGCTGATTTACTAAGTATCGTCAAACGAATAGATGCTTGCCTTAGCGCTGTTCATGAAGAAAGAGTACTCCATAATGCTACCCGAGAGGGTGATACGGTGACATCTATCATGGCTTTATCACGTCATGCCGGTGAATTTTATAAAAAATTAAACTATTTTTACCTGATTAATGTAGAACATGAGGTTGCCACTCCCAATGGGATCATAGATGCCTACGTAGCTTATTATGAAGGTGAAGATTTGTTTTTTCCTTTATCTACAATACAAGCTACAGACAAGGTAAGAAAAGCCAAAGAGGATTTCTTAAGAAAAAGATTGATACTTCATAAAGAAAAAGTTGAGCCCCAACTTCACATACAAATAGACCGGTGTTTAGAATTTCTAAGGAGTCTAAGCCAAGATAATGTAGATGCAAAAAAGACAGGCAGTTATATATTTCAGCTGGCTCAAAGCATCAAACAAGTGACAGGAGTTGGAAAAGATCGTTTTACCATCATGCAAGAAAATGCTAGTAATGACATATTAAAAATGCAAGCTAGACTTTTAGAGACTTTGAAAGGAAAAAGTGAACCTAATGCAGAGTTAAAAGCATTAAGTCCTATCTTAAAGAATGTGGGTTTAGTCACAATTGATGCAGAAACAAAAGCTTTATCGCCTACCTTAGAAGAATATGAAGGTTTAGACCCAGTTGAGATTTTAAAGGGACGAACACAAACCCCATTGACAGCCCGCTCAACTGTGCAAAATAGCCCTGTTGAGGAAAAGCATAGCCCCTGTACTAAATTTTTTCAACAAAAATACAGCACTTCCAGTCAGTCCGGTGAGAACCTCGGAGAAGGTGATAGGGAAAGCGAAAGTTCTGGTTTGACGCCTAGAGATTTGGATGCTGAGCTTGAGCAAGCAGCAGATGGGGTGTGTTCACTAGAAGCCCTGAGTGCAGCTATGGCAAATCCATCAGCATATTTTTAAAAAAAGATTAACTTGCAGGCTCTAGCATTTCGCCGCATAGATTTCTTTCCATGAATAATTTAACTTGTGGGAAATCCATATTTTTACTTAATAGGTATAGTAATTTACAGTGGGCTGCCTCTGGGGTCATGTCATGGCCGCTGATCAGGCCGATTTCTTTAAGGGTAAATCCTGTGGCATATTGACTCATTTCGACTCGTCCTTGGTGACATTGGGTGCAATTGATGATGACTATGCCTCTCAAACAAGCCTCTTGTAGTAACTTTATAAAATTGGGATCGCGATTGGGTGCATTACCTGTTCCATAAGTTTCTAAAATCAAACCTCGTAATGGTTGATTTAAAATAAAGGCAAGCACATCCGTGGAAAACCCAGGAAATAACCTAAAGTTAGCGATGTATTGAGGCGATAAACTTTGTAGATTAAAGGGTTTCATGGATGATTTTTCTAATAACAGATGCGATTGTAACTCTATATTTGTACCTATGGTTGCTAACTCAGGAAAATTAGGAGAAGCAAAGGCATTCAGGCCTTGAGTGCTTATTTTTTGAGCTCTATTACCCCTCAATAAATGCTTGCCAAAATAAATACACACCTCTCGAATTGGATGATGTGCACACAGCCATAAGGAGGTCATCACATTGTCTATGGCATCATTTCGCACTTCAGACAAAGGTATTTGCGAGCCTGTGATTATCACGGGCTTGCCTAGATGCTCCAGCATGAAGGATAAAGCCGATGCGGTAAATGCCATGGTGTCGGTGCCATGAAAAATAACAAACCCATCATAATTGGCATATTCTGAATAAATATTCTGTGCTATAGAATTCCAATCATGCAGTGTCATGTTTGAAGAATCAAGCAAAGAGGGAAATTCTTTAATACAAAATTCAGGCATGTCTGCATGCTTTAAGGCAGAATGCTCAGACAATGCTTTTTGTACATATCCAGGAGCAGGCTCATACCCTGAGGCAGTCTTTATACAACTAAGGGTACCACCTGTGTTTATGATTAAAATGCTTTTTTTCATAAATCTGCCCTGAACACTATGTGCTGTAATTATATACTAATATTGCACCTGTATGAATCATCCAGATGCCTTGGCGCAATAAAAAGAGAAACTCAAATAGGTTAAATCAATCTTTTCCAATTTTATTTACTGTTTTAATTGCCAAGGTCTTGCAGTTTATGGAAAAATCAAGATATTAATGTTTTCTCTAAGTAGTACATCATGGTTATTGATAGGGCTGGATATCGTTTGAACGTAGGTATTATTTTAGTCAACGAGTCAGGGAGAGTTTTTTGGGGACGGCGAACAGGCCATGATGCCTGGCAATTCCCACAAGGTGGACTGGCTTCTGGTGAGACTGCGCTTGAAGCTATGTTTCGAGAGTTGCATGAGGAAGTCGGTTTATTGAAAGAGGATGTTGTCGTTTTAGGCTCTACCAAAAGGTGGCTAAAATACAGACTTCCAAAACAATATCTACGCCATGGCAGTGAGCCTTTGGTGATAGGACAAAAACAAAAATGGTTTTTAATTAAACTCCTTTCTAGTGAGCAAAAAGTAAGGCTTGATTTGAGTGATTCCCCTGAATTTGATAGTTGGCGGTGGATAGATTTTCATACACCCAGCGAGCAAGTCATTTATTTTAAAAGGCAAGTGTATGTTCAAGCCCTCAAAGAATTAGAACATTTATTAAGGGTTAGACGCGCGCCTCATGGCATGAAGCGTAAAAAAGTAACCCCTAAATAGGCAATGCATGCTAAAAGTACTTAAACGAATCGTCCAAGACGTTACCACAGCAGATCACTTGGCTCAAGCGCTTGAGATCTTGGTGCAACGAATCAGTAAAGCCATCAATGTTGAGGCCGTATCCGTATACCTTATCGATAATAAAAATTCCCAATACGTACTTATTGCAACGGAAGGTCTCAATAAAAAAGCACAATTTCAAGTGCGGATATCACTGGATAATGGTCTTATAGGTCTGATTGGTCGACGAGAAGAACCCATTAATTTAGAAGATGCCCAAGTGCATCCTGACTTCTACCAACACAGCTCCATTGGTGAAGAGCATTTGCACGCATTTTTAGGTGTCCCCATCATTCAACATAGAAAATTGTATGGGGTATTAACAGTCCAGCAATCTGAAAAACGTGATTTTGATGACACCGAAGAATCTTTCCTTATCACCTTAGCCGCACAGTTGGGTGGAATCATTGCCCACGCCGAAGCCACGGGTGAATTAGCCGAATTAACAGAGCCTAAGCCCATAGGGGTAACAAAGGTTGAAGCCAGCCATATTGCATTGACTGGTATCGCTTCGGTACCTGGGATTGGTATTGGTACCGCAGTTGTGGTCTACCCCCACTCTGATTTGGATGCTGTTCCGCGCAACCCCACTGAAGATATAGAAGCTGAAATTCACATTTTTTATAATGCACTTGAAACTGCGCGAGATGAAATGCGCAGGTTAAGTAAACGCATAAAGTCAACAGTAGCCGCAGAAGACCACTCCCTGTTCGATGTTTACTTACGTATTCTGGATAAAGACAGTTTGGGAGCTGAGGTTGAACGCGTCATTCGATCTGAAAAAATAACAGCTCAAGCGGCCTTAGCAGCCGTCATCAAAAAACATGTGTCCCAATTTGAAACCATGGAAGATGATTACTTAAGAGAACGTGCCAGTGATTTTCATGATCTGGGACGTCGGGTGCTTGCACAAATACAATGGACCCAACACGAAGAAATTTCATACCCTAATCGCACTGTTTTAATCGGAGAAGAAGTCACAGCAGCAGCGCTTGCTGAAGTACCTGAAGGCCAATTGGCGGGTGTTGTTTCTGCCAAAGGCTCTAATAATTCCCATGTGGCAATCTTAGCACGGGCTTTGGGCGTTCCAACCGTGATGGGTGTACGTGGCTTAAAAGTTGAGTCATTGACTCGTAGGGCCATCATTGTGGATGGCTACTACGGTCATGTGTATATTTCTCCCTCAAAAGCCATCCTTGCAGAATTTAAACAAATAGCCCAAGAAGACAATGAATTAAATCAAAGCTTCGTAAGCCTACGTGACAAACCTGCAGAGACCACCGACAGTTACCGCATATCTTTGCAAGTCAATACAGGCCTTGCAATGGACGCGGGCTTGTCTATGAGTGTTGGGGCAGAAGGTGTAGGTTTGTATCGCTCTGAGGTGCCTTTTATGAGCCGTGACAGGTTCCCTTCTGAAGATGAACAAACCATCATTTACAGACAGACCCTCAAAGCCTTCGCCCCACGCCTGGTAACCATGCGCACTTTAGATATTGGTGGCGATAAATTGCTAAGCTATTTTCCAATCGAAGAATCAAACCCCTATCTGGGCTGGCGTGGAATTCGAATAACACTAGACCACCCGGATGTGTTTTTGGTACAAGTTAGAGCCATGTTACGAGCCAGCGAGGGCTTAAATAATTTACGCATCATGCTACCAATGATAACCAATTTAAGTGAGATAGAAGAAGCAACCTATCTTATTGATCAAGCATATGATGAATTATTAGTAGAAGATTATTTGATAGCAAAGCCAAAAATTGGCATCATGATTGAGGTACCAGCTGCTGCTTACTTGGCTCGTGAAATGGCAAAACGTGTGGATTTTATCTCAGTTGGCAGTAATGATCTGACGCAGTATTTATTAGCAGTAGATAGAAACAATGCCCGTGTTGCTGGGCTGTATGATTCTTTTCACCCAGCCATGCTACGAATCTTACTCAAAATAGTGGAGGGTGGACATGCCGCAGGTGTGGAAGTCAGCATTTGTGGAGAAATGGCCTCTGATCCATTGGCCATCATTCTACTGATAGCCATGGGTTTTGATACCCTCAGCATGAACTCCGCAAGCTTACCTCGAATAAAATGGATAATTCGCAATTTTGCAATCGCAAATGCTCGAAAGATCCTTGCGGAAGTTTTAGAATTTGAACATCCCGCTGAAACCAGATTACATTTACAAAAGGCTTTAGAGGCTGAAGGATTAGGTGGCCTAATTGGCCTGGCTAAACCATGAACTTTGATTGGCTAAGTATAGGTTTTATTTATATATGCATTGGTATGATTGCTGGAGTTATGGCAGGTGTATTCGGGATAGGCGGTGGTTTGGTCATTGTTCCAGGGCTTCTTTTTATTTTTCATCATTATCAACTGATACCTGATGCATTGAGTATGCAAGCTGCTGCAGCCTCATCTTTAGCCATTATGATTTTTACATCCCAATCTTCAGTGCGAGCGCACTCAAAAATCAGCGGCATATTATGGCAAGTTTTTCATACATTATGGCCTGGCTTGTTATTGGGTACCCTAGCCGGTGTATTGCTTGCTAATTTTATCCCAAGGGTTTGGTTAAAGTCTTTATTCGCTGTATTTTTATTTATAATTGCTCTAAAAATGTTAATGGACATTAAAGTAACCCGTCCTTCAAGGTTCCCATCAAAAGGTACTAATTTTGGGTTTACCTATGCCATAGGTGTAATCTCCGGGTTGCTTGGGGTGGGGGGTGGTCTTTCAATTGTGCCATACCTAAGTTATTGCGGCGTTGAAACTCGCAAGATGCCTGGCATCACCAACCTGTGTTCTCTGGTTGTGGCTTTTGTTGGTACTACTGCTTTTATGATTACAGGGATTTCTTTCATGTCAAAAATAACGTATTCTACAGGGTACGTATATTGGCCAGCTGTGCTATGTGTGGCAATCCCCAGTACTTTATTTGCACCGATTGGTGCTAAATTAAATTACATAATACCTCAGAAGCAGCTCAAATATTGCTTTATAATGATTCTCCTTATCACAGCTTTGAGCTTATTATTTTGAAGAGATAACTCATGTTCATTTTTCCTGAAATTGATCCCATTGCTTTTTCCTTAGGTCCAATCAAAGTTCATTGGTATGGATTGATGTATCTTGCAGGGTTCGGAGGCGCATGGTTGATTGCTTACTGGCGGGTGCTGCGTTTTGAGTTACCCTGGACGACAAATTTAATCAGCGACCTCATTTTTTATTGTGCCTTTGGTGTAATCATCGGTGGGCGGTTGGGTTATATGTTGTTTTATAACACCAGTGAATTTTTCAATAAGCCTTGGATGATATTAAAAATCTGGGAGGGTGGGATGTCCTTTCATGGCGGCCTTATTGGAGTAGCTGTGGCCATATGGATTTTTGCACGTCGATTTAACAAAACATACTTAGAAACTGCGGATTTTTTAGCACCTCTGGTGCCTTTAGGTTTAGGATTGGGACGGATTGGTAACTTCATCAATGGCGAATTATGGGGTCGTGTAACAGACCTTCCCTGGGCCATGGTCTACAGACACGTAGATGCACAACCTCGTCATCCCTCTGAACTCTATGAATTAGGCCTGGAAGGGTTTGCCTTATTTATTTTGGTATGGGTCTATGCAGCGGTCCCGAGAAAACCCGGGGCTGTGGCCGGGGTTTTTTTAATGGGGTATGCTCTGTGTCGATTGTTGGCTGAATGTTTTCGTGAGCCCGATGCACAACTGAATTTTATTGCCTTTGACTGGTTGACCATGGGACAATTATTATCCATACCAATGTTACTGGGCGGTTTTTACTTATGGTGGAATAAGCGATGAAAACCTATGTACAATTACTAAACCATATTTTACAACATGGTACGCAAAAAACAGACAGAACCGGCACCGGCACCTTGTCGGTTTTTGCCTACCAAATGCGTTTTGATCTAAGCCAGGGCTTTCCCATGGTGACCACTAAAAAATTGCACATGCGCAGTGTTGTTCATGAGTTGTTGTGGTTTTTAAGCGGGAATACCAACATCGATTATTTAAAAAAAAATAAGATCACCATTTGGAATGAATGGGCCGATAGCGAAGGCGAGTTAGGCCCTATTTATGGTAAACAATGGCGTAGTTGGCCTAGGCCTGAGGGTGATACCATAGATCAAATCACACAAGTGGTGGAACAAATCAAAACAATGCCTGATTCCCGACGCTTGATTGTAAGCGCATGGAATGTGGGTGAATTAGATAAAATGGCTTTGATGCCTTGCCATGCCTTGTTCCAGTTTTATGTGGCCAATGGTAGGCTTTCATGCCAATTGTATCAACGTTCTGCTGATGTGTTTTTAGGTGTGCCCTTCAATATAGCATCTTACGCTCTATTGACTCACATGGTAGCACAGCAATGTGGCCTTGAAGTCGGTGAATTTATATGGACTGGTGGTGATTGTCATTTATATCTTAATCATCTTGAACAAACAAAAACCCAGTTGGACCGTGAACCTTTTCCTCTGCCCACCCTTCATATTAAAAGAAAACCCGATTCTATCTTAAATTATGCTTTTGATGATTTTGAATTTCTCAATTACCAGTGTCATTCAGCTATTAAAGCACCCATTGCAGTTTAATATTCTTATATAATGAAGTTTTGAAAATTTCTTTATATATACTATACTCAATATGCCAATAACTTTTACAAGGAATGTAATCATGTATAAACAAATCGTTGGAGCAGTGGTACTGTCTTGTTCTTTGTTCGCAGCACCAGGTGTTTTTGCCTATTCTGGAAGCGGACATTGTGGTGAAAAATTTAGCAAAATGCTTGATTCCCTAAAACTCGAGGGCGATCAAAAATCAAAAATAGACACCATTGTCAATGACATGAAGTCCTCTATTAAAGAAAAAGCTTCTCGCTTAAGTGATTTACGCAAGCAAATCAATGATCAAATTGATTCTAAAGACATGGATAAGGCTAAACTTGAAAGCACAATAGATGAAAAAGCAGGTTTGATTGGCGGTATGATGAAAGCCAAAGCAAATGCAAAGCATGAAATTTTCCAAATACTAAATGACAAACAAAAAACTGACTTTAAAGCCAAATTGACTGAAGAAGAAAAACGTATGTCTGATGCATGGAAATCTTGCAAAGATGACAAGAAAGATGACAAAGATGATAAAGATGACAAAGATGACAAAGATGATAAGAACGACGATTAATTTCCACTATAGGGTCAGTTTCTTAACTGATCCTATAATTTCTAATTAGGGTCTGTTGACATTTCATTTTTGAGAAAAAAAACAATGAGGGATGTCAGATTGTTGCGGCCCGGAGTGAACCGCAAGTCTGCTGAAGCACGCTTAGTAATGATCTAGCACAGTCTCAGTAACATCTAGTGTATGATGCGGATCGCAAGCAATCAACTCACAAACCGGTGTCACCGTAACTTGTCTATATAAAACCTGGTCTTTTGCACAAGCAGATAATAATACAGGTATCCCAAACAATAAAATCCATTTCATAGTATTTTCCTCCTATACAAATTGTAGATGCTAAAATAAAAATTAAAAGAAGCTTTATCAAAGGGTTTGATATTAAGCATCATCATGCTCATTAATACAAATACAAACTAAGCTTTTTCCTCTCATCATGGACTCTTGCTTTGATACGATTTACCGAACAGGGAGGTGTTTAACATACCTATCTTCTAAAAATATCCTAATAGGCTGAGGTAGCACCCTCAATTATCACGCTCCTCGACTTCCCAGCCTGTTGCGATTTTATCTGTTTTTAGCCATAATTGGAGGAATTTGTATAAAGAAGGGTTAACAATGGAAACTTTAAAAAAAATTAAACAACAACTAGCAGAAAATACCATACTCCTATACATGAAAGGCAGCCCTAAAATGCCTCAATGTGGGTTTTCAGCGCGAGCAGTGCAGTGTATTGAAGCTTGTGGTGTAGATTTTGCTTATGTGGATGTGTTATCTAATCCTGAAATTCGCCAAACCCTGCCCCAATATTCTGATTGGCCCACCTTTCCGCAATTATATGTAAAAGGTGAATTGGTTGGTGGTTCAGACATCATTGCTGAAATGTTTCAACAGGGTGAATTAGAGCCTATGTTACGAGATGCTACTATTGCATAATTACACAGATCTCAGGGCAATCCTGCGTCTATTTATTAGGAGTTTGAAATGAGCGTATTAGTAGGCCGGAAGGCCCCTGATTTTACAGCTGCTGCGGTATTGGGTTCTGGAGAAATAGTTGATAAATTTAATTTACATGAGCATATCAAGGGTAAATACGGTGTCGTGTTTTTTTACCCCCTAGATTTTACTTTTGTTTGTCCATCAGAACTCATAGCTTTGAATAATCGGTATCAAGAGTTTAAAAGCCGAAATGTTGAAGTAATAGCTGTTTCTATTGATTCTCATTTTTCTCATAATGCCTATAGAAATACACCTGTGGAACGTGGCGGTATAGGGCCTGTTCGTTACAGCATGGTGGCTGATATAACACATTCTATCTGTCAATCTTATGGCGTGGAACATCCAGCGGCAGGTGTTGCCTTCCGGGGTGCTTTCATCATTGATACCAATGGCATGGTTCGTTCACAAATCGTAAACGATCTTCCTATAGGGCGGAATATGGATGAGCTGCTTCGCACCATAGATGCTGTACAATTTTTCGAAGAACGTGGAGAAGTTTGCCCAGCCGGCTGGCAAAAAGGCGATTCAGGTATGGTGGCTTCTTCTAAAGGGGTTGCTGATTATTTATCATCTAATCATGAAAAGTTATAAGTTTAATTGAAGTCCATGCATTTCCAGTGTTAATGGTGATGCGAAAGGTATACGAATTAATTTTGAACATAAGATACCTCACCTTCCCCTAAATACCGTGCTTTATGCACGGTATTTATACGATCTTGTATCAAAATCATTGCTCGTCATTGCGAGGAGCATTGCACGCACAACCCAGGAGTCCGAAGCAAGGACATAAAATAAAAGATCTTAAAGATTTACCGTTCAGGATCTAGACTTCTAATTAAAGCCAATCATTTGGCGCGACAGTTTCAGTCTAATCAAGTTCTTAGCTACGAACCCTAGGTTGCTTCATCGCTGCGCTCTTCGCAATGACGGCAATAAAAGCTAACCGCAGTTTCAATCAGCCAGACATTTTGGCTATAATATTTTCAATATGACATGCTCTGCAATTGTCCTATCGCGCACATAAAGCGCGGAATGCAGGTATTTAGACTTCATAATATATACCTTTATGTACTTGCCATGGTGATGGACCAATCAGCATAGAAGAAAATAACCAGCTTTTAGTCAAAGGTCATGGAAGATGAATGTTTCTCTTCCTGCTCTCTTTCTTGCATATGTAAATTTAAAGTATTAAAAAAAGTTAATTCAGTTTTCATGGCTTTTCGGAAAAAGGATACCTTTACTTTGTTTTCATCCATTGCCAACAAGGGATGGGTTGTCTCAGATGACTCTATAACCTTATTAGGATCTTGGAATTTTTGTATTCTTTGCTGAATTTCATGAAAATGCGCAATTAGTTGGGGGGGAAAAATGCGAGAAACGCTAAAATCTTCATATCGCTCTGGTGTGTTTGAATAAAAATCAAAATTGCCACTAAGCACTATAAGTGCTCCTGCTAAAGCTCCCAAACATGCTCCTGCACTCAACAACACTGGTAATATAATAAATATTGATTTTATAAAAGCCAATGTGCTAAAAAATAAAATAGAAAAGTAGCTGCTGCACCTATAAAGCCCCAAAATAATGCCCCCGCTAACATTGGCCCGATTTCACCACATATTCGGCCACTTGTTGATACGCCAAAGCCCCATTCCTCATTAGATTTCATTCTAATTCGATTACACCAGGGTCCTTTCCTATTAATTTCTGTATCGATAGAGAGTGAAAAGAGCCTTAAGAGTTGAATCAACTGTTGAACTTCTTGAGAAAAGGCAGAGCCATTTAATTGTTTTTGTAAAAGCTCTAAAGTATGTTGCGCCTGTGCTCTTTTTATTTTTTCAGCTGCTATAGCACCTGTACTAGATTCACTATCTAAGGTAGCTTCTAAGCTTAGGGAAGCTTGCAGAAGTGCCTCGCCATTTTGTTGTTTTAATTTTGTATTAACATTTAATTCAAAGTGATTTATTTGTTGTTGAATCAGTTCTAATTGCCCTCTAAGTCTGTTTGTCCCTTGGGCAATTTCCTGTTCTGCAGCCGCCTCATTTTGTGCTATGGTAATTGCTATCAGTTGAGAATTTGTATTTTGAATGCCAGCAGTAAGCCTTCTAATAGTGTCTGTTGCTTCATCTATGCTAGCTTTCGTAAGGTTAGCCCTTTCCTGCAACAGTTGTGTTTGCTCAGCACACTGTGTTGACCCATGATTATGGGCCAGTTGTAAGGGGACCACACAAGACCGCCAGCCTAAGTTATGGCAAAATTTAACCATATCATATAAATAATCATGGGTGTACATTAAAACGATAACCCAAATATCTTTAGGTAGCATTTTAGGTGTTGAATCTTTAGAGGATTTTATGACTAGACTATCGATTAAAGATAACATGGGAGCTCGTTGCTTGGGATATTAGGTCAATTATATTATAATATGCTTTTATAATAGTCAAGATTGTTTTTAAAATTATGAACAAACATAATGACATCATCAGGAATCCATCGAAGTCAATTGTCGCCATTGATTCATCATTGAACAAAATAAATCAGCGGTTTTTTCAGCATCATAAATAGCAGAATGCGCCTGCCTTGAATCAAACTCAATGCCCGCAGCTTGGCAAGCTTTAGTCAATACAGTTTGTCCATATACCATACCTCCCAAAGTAGCGGTGTCAAAGCAGGTAAAGGCATGAAATGGTGATTTTAAACCAGTTCTGTTGATAGCAGCTTTGACAAACAATAAATCAAACCAGGCATTGTGACCTACCAACACGGCTCGGTCGCATCGTGATTTTTTTAAAGCATCCTGAATATATTTAAAAAATCGCTCCAAGGCAACTTTTTCATCAACTGCAAAACGAAGCGGTTGGAAGGGGTCAATTTGATTGAAAGCCAAGGATTTTTCATCCAATACTGCACCTGAAAAAGGCAGCACATGTTCAAAATAAGAACTACCCCGGTGAAGGGTCCCCTTGGCATCCATATCCACAAAAACGATACACATTTCTAATAGTGCATTGTGATGCGGCTCCACGCCTGCAGTTTCCACATCAACTATGACAGGTAAAAAACCACGGAACCGTTCTTTGATGTTCAGACTCAGTACACTGTTACGAGGCATCATGCACACTCCAAGAAATGAGTTCCCCTGCAGCCATTGGTACCACGCGACTGGAGCCAAAAGCCATAGAATCTGGAATTTTTTGAGCAGATTTGATTAATTCAACCTTGTTCCGAGAAAGGGGCAGTTGGTAAAAAGTTGCTCCAAATCGGCCTAGAAAGTCATCAAGTTTTTGTAACTGATTAAGTTTATCAAATAGGTGGGCATAGAGTGCAACCGCAAAGGGCGCGGAATAAATCCCAGCACAACCACAGGCTGATTCTTTGGTTTCAATCGCATGAGGTGCGCTGTCAGTTCCTGCAAAAAATTTAGGGTTGCCGCTACAGGCGGCTTTTTGTAAAGCCTTTTGGTCTCGCTCATGCTTTAAGATTGGCAAGCAGTACATATGTGGTTTTAGACCTTGAGCCAATAAGGCATTTCTATGATACAACAAATGATGGGGCGTAATCGTAGCTGCTATTACTTCTGGTGCTTCCAGAATAAAGTCTACGGCAGCTTCTGTAGAAATATGCTCAAGGATAACTCTTAATTTTGGAAAATCAGCGATGATTGCTTTTAAGTGATGCTCTATAAACAAGGCCTCACGCTCAAACACATCTCCATGGGTAACCTCTCCATGAATTTGTAGTACAAGATTTAGTTGTTGCATGATTTCAAACAGCGGATACAGGCTTTTAATAGAGGTCACCCCAGCTTCTGAATTGGTGGTTGCCCCAGCAGGATATAGCTTTGCACCAAGAACATAGGGTAAAGAGGCAGCTGTAAGGAATGTTTCAGGCTTAAGGCTTTCATTAAGATATAAGGTAAAATAAGGTGTAAAATCAACCTCTTTTGGTATGTGAGCTATAACCCTGGTTCTATATGCTTCCAGTGTGGGTAAATCAGTAAGCGCAGGTTTAAGGTTAGGCATGACCAAAGCACGGTGAAAATGAAATGCTGTCGCGGGAACGGTAACTTTTAACAGTTCATCATCTCTGAAATGAACATGCCAGTCATCAGGGCGGGTAATCGTTAACATGGCATCTGGTTCCTAACAAACTATGGGATAAAACCATTGGACAAGATCATTTTTTTAGAGCAATCAGGGTGACAAGTTTAATATTGATAAATTATACATAAAAGTGTTCAAAACATCTAGCCATTGTAGCTAAAACGGGTTATTATGTAAGATCGCCACATCAGTCAGCTCCTATATCTATTATGCCACATCAATATGAAAAAATGATTTCCTGCATTGTACCTATTTATAATGAAGAAGCAATTATTGAAGACTTTCTCATTGCCTTAACAAACACATTGCAAATACTCAAGCATAGGTATGAAATCCTCATCATTGATGATGGCAGCGAAGACAACACTCTAACCATTATCCAAGCGATAAAGACCAGGTTACCTTTTCGTTATTTTCGTTTCAGTAGAAATTTTGGTAAAGAAAAAGCGCTCAGTGCTGGTTTAGATTTTGCCCGTGGTGATGCTGTTATTTTGATGGATGGGGATTTTCAACACCCCCTGGAATTACTCCAAAAATTCATAGCCCAATGGGAAAAAGGGTATGACATGGTGTATGGTGTACGCCAAAACCGAGTGGGTGAATCCTGGTTAAAACGTACCTGTGCTAATACTTTTTATCAATTGACATCAAAAATAAACCGCATCAACATTCCACCCAATGCAGGTGATTTCAGATTGTTGGATAGGAAAATAGTCAATGCACTTCAACAACTACCAGAGCGCAACCGCTTTATGAAAGGGCTATATAGCTGGGTTGGATTTAAACAAGTCGCCATCCCATATGAAGTACAGCCACGCCTGACAGGACATACTCAATGGAATTTCTATTCCTTGCTGGACTTGGCAATCACAGGCATCACATCATTCACCGCCTTTCCTCTGCGCATGATTGCACTTGGCGGCATAGGGGTGGCAACCATAGCTATTTTATATGGATTTTGGATTATTTTAAGCACTTTGATATTTGGAATTCAAACGCCAGGTTGGGCTACCATCGTTACAGCCATCAGTTTCTTTGGTGGTCTGCAATTATTTGCCTTAGGCGTGGTGGGTGAATACATAGGTCGAGTATTTGATGAAGTAAAACATAGACCGCACTATATCATTGATGAAAACCTCAGTTTTGATGACTCAACCAATTAACATAAGCACGAGAGGCCTGTATTTCTTAGCCATAGGAAGCTTTGCTGCATTGGCGCACATCAGTCTGGTTTATGGATTTGTTACTCTATTAAATACCCATCCGCTGCTTGCTAATGTCTTGGGCTTTTTAATGGCTTTCAACATCAGTTATTTTGGTCATAAACACTTTACTTTTTCTAAACTTAAAAATAAAAAAAGCTTAAGCTTGCCCCATTTTTTTATTGTTGCAACCTCTGCGGGCTTTATCAATGAAGGTTTGTATTATTTATTATTAAAATATACAACCATCAACTACCTCTTGGCTTTGATATTGGTTTTAGTCCTGGTTTCTGGATACAGTTTTATTGTATCTAAGATCTGGGCTTGTAGGTAAATCACCAATCCGAACTTGATGGTCTTGGCAGTCTTTTAAAAAGGGTTCACTCATTAAATAATCCATTTCTAACTTACGTGTAATGGAAATTATATCCGTCTGACTGCTGGGCTCACCTGGATGACACATGATAAGCGAGTGCGCAGGCGTTTCTGCCAACCACTGTCTAAACAAAACAGGATAATCACTATAGTCTGTAAAATCATAAATGCCTGCAAAATAAGGGTTGTGGGGAATGTGTCTTTTTTTAAGTTGAGCCTGTAAAGCACGACCACCAGTCCAAGCCATCAGGTGTGTTTTGAATTTATAGGCTTTCCCATGAACTGTTGGAAAGGTAGAGCGTATGGCTATGTTATGTGCTTGCAAATGGGCGGCATAATAATTCAAGATCAAAGTTCGAATAAGGGGAAATTGGTGTACATGTTGGTGACCATCAATAAAATTAGGTAAAAAACCCATGATTTGTACAAAGGAATCCAGCTGATGATGGAATTCTTGTGTAATTTTAGAACTATCAAGGTTGCGTATATGTGATTTGATGAGTAATTCTTTTAAACCAAAACAGCGTCCACCTGTAAGCAATTGACCTTCTGTCAAATTAAAATGCAATCCAACGCGTACAGAATGCCTTAAATCCAACAATGCAGAGGCATGGCTTTTAAAACCAGGCATATTCACCATACAACTTGTGGCTGATATCCTTTTATGTTCAATTAATGTTAAAATGCCTCTAGAAACGCCTGGATTTAATCCAAAATCATCTGCGCATAGGTGTATTGGTTTTAAGTGGGGCATTGACGCTTCTTTTCAACAATTTATAATGTGTAAAACAACTCTAACAACCGATTATCCATGCAGCAACTTATTTTAGCCACCAGTAATTGTGGGAAAATCAAAGAACTCACAGCCATCTTAGCACCACTACACTGTATCCCCCAAGGAGAAATGAATATAAACAGTGCCGAAGAAACGGGCTTAAGTTTCATAGAGAATGCACTTTTAAAAGCGCGCCATGCCAGTCGCTATGCCAAACTACCTGCCCTGGGCGATGATTCTGGTTTGGTGGTTCCAGCATTAGACGGCGCTCCTGGGATATACTCATCAAGATTTGCTGGTTTAGAGGCTACCGATGCTGATAATAACCACTTGTTGTTGACACGGATGGCAGAATTATATTCAAACCTTCGCCAGGCCTATTTTTATTGTGCAATCGCATTGGTTAGACATGATAAGGATCCCACACCTCTCATCGCTACGGGCATATTCAGAGGTTCGATTGTAAAAATACCAGAAGGATGTGGCGGTTTTGGATATGATTCATTGTTTTATTGTCCTCAATATCAATGCACGGCAGCGCAATTACCTGCTATACTCAAAAACCAAATCAGTCATCGCGCCCAAGCATTAACTCAATTACGCGACCTCATCCATACTTTGTGATACACATGAGCATTCAACTAGAATCCCTTTTTGCAAAAGCGTATCAACATCAGCAAGATGGCCAACTTCCGCAGGCCATCAGTCTATATCAGCAAATTTTAGCACTAGACCCTAAGCACTTTGATGGCTTGCATTTTTTAGGTTTGGTCTATGCGCAATTAGGTGATATGGAACAAGCTTTGATCTACCTAAAGACAGCCCTGGGATTACAACCTGAGGATCATAGTCTATTAAATAATATCGGCAATGTGTATAAAAAACTGCACCAATTGGACGATGCCATTCACTATTATACAAAAGCCATAAAGGTACACCCCGCATATGCGCAAGCACATAATAATTTGGCTACCGTATATGCGCTTCAAAATAATTACACCAAGGCCCTTGAGCAATATAAACAGGCCTTACATGCAGTGCCTGATTTTAGTGCAGCTCATTTTAATTTAGGCTTATTACTCTTACATCACAATCAGTTGGCTGCAGCTAAAATCCAATTTAACAATGTACTATCCCTAACACCTGATCATCTTGAAGCACAATTTTATCTTGGTGTTTTATATTTAGAGCAACAGTCTTTAGACCAGGCTGAGGAAGCTTTTAACAAGATACTCCAACAAGACAGTGAACATGTAGAAGCTTTGACAAATTTAGGCGTGATAGCTTTGAAAAAAGAAGAAAAACAGCTGGCTGTGGATTATTTTTCAAAGGCACTGGCATTAGACAACGAACACATAGAAGCAAGGAGTAATCTAGCAGCAACCTTCATGTACTATGATCGCTTTGAAAATGCGCTTATGCATTATGATGTGCTACTGCAAAAAGATTCTAAAAACATCGAATACCTATATAATTCAGGTGTAGCGCAGATGGCTTTGGGGCATTTAGATGAAGCCCTTGGTTTTTTTGAAACAGTTCTTAAAATCAACAGTCAGCATGTAGATACACTCAATAATTTAGCAGCCATTCATCTTAGAAGAGAACAACGTGGTAAGGCTAAAGACTACTTAGAGCAAGCCCTAGCCATCAACCCCCAGGACAGCATCAGTGCACATATGCTTCATGCATTGACAGGCCAGTCCAAAAAAGCGCCAACAAATACACAATATGCGAACAACCTATTTAACAATTACGCATTGTACTACGATCAACACATGCAAGGTGTTTTACAATATAGCCTCCCACATAAGATTGGACGACTCATACATCAATTAAACCTGCCTCAAATGCAAAAAACTCTAGATCTTGGCTGTGGCACAGGCTTAACCGGCGGTGTCCTTAGAGAGATCAGTCTTCATTTAACAGGGGTAGACATAGCAGCCAACATGTTGGTACAGGCCCGCGAAAAAAGTATCTATGATAGGTTAATTGAAGCTGAGATTCTTCACTTTTTAAGAGAAGATAAGAATAACTATGATTTGATAGTTGCAGCAGATGTTTTGCCCTATTTTGGCTGTTTAGACGCGTTATTTAAGGAAATTAAAACCCACCTAGCCCCAAATGGGACCTTTATTTTTACAACAGAAATCAGTACTACTGAAGATTGGTCACTTGAAATCAGCGCACGCTTTAGCCACCACCAGACCTATATCAATCAGCTGATGGATATTCATTCATTTAAACTTATCCTACAAGATAAGTTTCCAGCACGCATGCAAAATCAAAAGCCCTTGGAAGTGATGGTATATGTAATAAAGCATTAAATTTACAATGACGGGAACCTATCCAATCAATGTATTATTATCAAGCTAAAAACTACAGTAACACTTCTGCACGTCATCCTGAACGCGTCTTTTTGCGTGAAGGATCTAACTGACTCGTATCAGGATGATGGGTGATTTCTGGATGACCTAGCTTGGGGTAAAAATAAATATATTAATTTATTTTATAATATTTTGATGAATTTTACTCAATATACTTTGAACCTAAGAGAAAAATTAAAAAATTTTTATTTGAAATGTAAAGAATGCGTAATATTTCCTTAATCTAAATTTATTACAATAAGACTATTAGAGTATTTTAGAGAGTAACCATGTTTTTTAAAAGAGAGGAACAAACAAATTTTATCTACGTTGGCGGCGAACAATTCCATGCTTTGGCTGTTGCCCTGATTGATAAGCTAAAAAAACCTACCTCTCAACACAATGAACTGATTAAAAGGATAGTAGACTCTTATTTGCTTAATAACCCAAAAGCATTAACCATTCAAGCCTATGTGACCCCTACCGAACGGATGACAATGCTTATTAACAGCACCCGAATGACGCAGCTGGTAGAAGGTATGGCCTTTGTTTTGCGCCAGATAGCATTAGATGAAATATTTGCTCATCCCACCCTCTACCCTGAAGTTTTCATAGATGTAGATCCCAACACACCCAAGTCTACGCTTCGCCAACAGGACATTCCACTTCACAGCAAGGCCCTAGGCGCTTTAGCAACTGCCTTAGGCATTGAGCTCACCTTATCTTATACTGAACATGGCAAGGAATTAAGAAAACTTGAAATTTATGAACTAATAGCTCAAAAAAAGGAACCAGGGTTAAAACTGGCCCTCCAAATTCAAAATGATCAGTATTTTCCAAAAGTAATTAATAAAACCGCTTTTGCCTATGTAGGTCAAAAATCAAATACCTTAAAACTGAATGCGCTTACCAATGAAAATAAAATTGAAGACACTGTAAAAAGCTGTCTTGATGACATAGGTTTAGAAAATAAAAGGCTTGCCTTAGCGTTTAATCAAACATCCAAAACTTTAAACAGTATGGTATCTGCTAAAGAAATTTCAAAAAATGACTTGGTTGCTTGTTTTATAAAATTTTTACCTCAAAACTCAGTGACTAAGCCAGGTGAAGTTTACCTTGCTAACTTCAAAGAACAAAACAAACGGCCAGCCAAGCTTACCCTAACAGAAAATCATGAACATCAAGAGATGGGCTTGCTAATATCGTCCTTATCCATTTGGGTGTCCACTGGACAAGTGGAAAGCGATGCATTATTTGACCACATTGACAAACACTCAACCCCCAACTTGCGCGCTCGATTATAAGCTAAGGAGAATTTTGTATGACTGTGTGGCAGGATTTTTGCATCCCTAATTCACAATCATCTTGCCCAACAATATATAATATTTCTTGACAGTTTTCCTCACCAGGTATTTTGAATGCATAATCGTATATAAATTGTCCCTGGAGGGATTTATATATCACTACATTGGTAACTTCTTCACTGGGCGCAAGCATTCTTTTTCTTTTCAAACAAGTTTGTAATTTAGTAAAGCCTTCTTTAAAAGTCAGTGCTGGGATTTCTTTTTGTTCAAAGGCATCAACCCCCATCCAACGACCATTACGAATGACTTTATTTATAACCTCACCCTGTGCATTAAAGTTGACCTTATGCGTTGTTAAAGCAACGTTACCAAAGGCAATAAAATCATTAAAATTGTCGAATTCACCGGTAGTACTTCCCTTAGGATCTTGGGTCTGTGCGCCTAAATTGACAACCTTGAAAGTATCAACTAAGTTTAGAAATTTAATTTTCTTCAATACGCAAATGGGGTCAGCATTCTGAGTTAAACAAGGATCGATACTTTGAGCATAGACGTTGCCTAGGCCGATACCTTGACCCAGAAAACTTAAAAAAATTAAGGTTCGAACATATGAGCTTTTAGTGAATATCATTCAAATCTCCTGTATTTTGTCCTCAAAATATCGAGCGCTTTAATACCCGCTGTCCTTATAAGAAACCCTGTTGTTGCATCCATTCATCATTGACAAATTTTGACATATAGTTGCGTATTGAATCTGGTAAAATCACTAAACAAACCTTATCTTTATCAAGGCCATTAGCCGCTTGTAAGGCTCCCCACATAGCTGCACCTGATGATCCTCCGACCAATAAGCCTTCTTCTCGTATCAATTGTTTTGCCATTTTGAAAGAATCAGCATCTTGGGTCTTTATATAGGCATCTACCAAGCTATTATCCAAAACTTGTGGAAAAAAATCATAACCAATGCCTTCCACATGATAGGGCAAAACATCTGTACCTCCACCAAGGATAGAGCCCACGGGATCTACCCCAATGATTTTAATCTGGGGATTGTACGCTTTAAGGCGTTTTGCAATCCCGGTGATGGTCCCACCGGTACCAACGCCTGCCACTACCATGTGCAAATCTTTTCCAAAATCATCAATGATCTCTTGGGCTGTTTCCTTTGAATGAACATTTGGATTATCTGGATTAGAATATTGATCAAGGATATGCGAATTTGGAATTTTAGCTTGAAGCTCCTTTGCTAAGGAAATGTGACTATCTGGATCATTCCAGGCAGCCTCAGACCGTGTTCTATAAATTTTGGCACCCAAACATTCTAAAACTGACTGCTTTTCCTGACTCATTTTTTCAGGCATGGTGATGATGACCTGATACCCCATCACAGCTCCAGCTAAGGCTATTCCTATGCCTGTATTACCAGAGGTTGGTTCAATGAGAACATCGCCTGGTTTTATACGCCCCGATGCCTGCGCATTTTTTACCATCTCAAAACCTATGCGGTCTTTAACAGAGCCACCTGGGTTAAGGAATTCGCATTTTGCATATAATTGGCAAGAAAGCTGGAACCCAATTTTATTTATTTTTACAACAGGGGTGTGGCCTATCCTGTCCAATATATTAGAATAAATCATAAAAAATCCTTTGTATGATCATATTCATTTTATTATAGGCAATGGATCTTAATAACAACAAGAAAAGAACAGCTCTTTTGGTTAACTATTGTTTAATCTTGTTTTTTAGCTAAGTCCTGCTATTCTAAACAAGCAATTGATATATCATACTTAAGGAGGATCAATGATTAAAATTAAGTCATTAAAATGGGCATACGGATTACTCCCATTGTTAGCGGCAAATCTTACTTCATGTTATATGGATGGCCAAAGCACGCCACCGGCTGATGAAGCTTACAAAAACAGGGTCATTTCAACGGGTAAAGGTGGCGTAAAAAACGTCGTACATTCGGCTGCAACACCAACTGAACACGTTGCAACCCATACTAGTAGTAAAGTAGTTAGACAAAGCAACCCTACCTCTGAGCCAGCACCTTCAGTACCACCAGACTCAACCTCAACCCCTACACAAATACCACCCATGGAGTAGATCTAGAAGTGAAGGTGGACTAAGCGCTATGCAGCTTGTCCACTCAGTTGTTTTACGGATGAATCATCTCTTCGGGTTTAACCAATTCTGCAAATTCTTCAGCGGTTAAGAATTCTAATTTGATGGCAGCTTCTTTGAGCGTACTGTTGTCAAGGTGGGCGGTTTTTGCAATCTTTGCGGCTTTATCATAGCCAATGTGACTATTTAAAGCGGTGACCAACATCAAGGAATGATGCAAATAATGATCAATGACCTGCCTATTAGGCTCTATACCTTCTACGCAAAAGGTTTGAAAACACCGGCAACTGTCTGCTAGTAAATTTACAGAATTCATAACATTGAATATTATCAAAGGCTTAAATACATTCAGCTCAAAATTCCCTTGGCTATCACCAATTCCCACTGAAACATCATTACCCAACACTTGGGCACAAACCATGGTTAAAGCCTCACATTGGGTGGGATTGACTTTTCCAGGCATGATAGAGGAGCCTGGTTCATTTTCAGGAATGATGAGTTCACCTATACCACAACGCGGACCTGAGGCTAGCCAGCGAACATCATTGGCAATTTTCATCAAGGCACAGGCTAAGGTCTTAATTGTGGCGTGCGCAAGCACCAGGGGCTCATGAGAAGCCAAGGCTGCGAACTTGTTGGGCGCGGTAATAAAGGGTAGCCCCGTGAGTTGCGCAATATGACTGGCAAATTTTTGCGCAAATTGTGGGTGTGTATTTAAACCGGTACCAACGGCTGTACCACCGGCTGCCAACTCGTAGATTTCAGGTAATACCGCCTCCATACGTTGGATACAAGCATCCAATTGGGCAACATACCCTGAAAATTCTTGGCCCAAGGTCAAAGGCACTGCATCTTGTAAGTGAGTCCTTCCAATTTTTACAATGTCTTTGAAAGCCTGCATCTTAGTTGCAAAGGCATCGCGTAGTTGTCTCACAGCTGGGAGCAATTTGTTGTTAAAGGCCAGTGCTGTTGCAATGTGCATGGCTGTTGGGAAAGTATCGTTGGATGATTGAGACATATTGACATCATCATTTGGATGAATGGGTTTTTTACTCCCCATGGTGCCCCGTGCCATTTCAATGGCACGGTTGGATATGACTTCATTGGCATTCATGTTTGACTGAGTACCGCTGCCCGTTTGCCACACTTTTAGGGGGAAGTGGTCATCTAAGGAGCCTTCTATAACTTCGTCAGCAGCTTGAACAATCCATTGCATTTTATCTTTTGATAATTTGGCTAATTCAAAATTAGTTAAGGCTGCTGCTTTTTTTAAAAGACCAAAGGCATGCATGACTTCAATGGGCATTTTATCGTGGCTGATGTGGAAATGATGAAGGGAGCGTTCGGTCTGGGCACCCCAATATTTATCCGCAGGGACCTCAATTTCACCCATACTGTCTGATTCTATGCGTGTATTGCTCATATGCTTTCAATTCCTTAAAATACAGGCATATTAACATAGAGAATACACCATGAGAACTGTAAGAATTTTTCAAGTAGGCCTGTATCAGCCTGGGCAGCAACTACAGTTAACGCCTGAGGCAAGCCATCATGTGGGACAGGTGTTACGTATGCAAATTGGTGATTCACTTACTTTGTTTTGCGGAGACAACCAAGAATTTTCAGCGCGAATTTATGCCCTGCAAAAAAAGCAGGTGGTGGTCCAGATTGAGTCATCCACTGAGGTGGATAGAGAATCTCCCTTAAACATACACTTAGCCCAGGCCATCTCTAAGGGAGATCGTATGGATTTTGTTATGCAAAAAGCCGTTGAACTTGGGGTGACAAGTATCAGTCCCATTATTTCGCAGCATTGTGCTGTACGATTAAATACAGAAAAAAGTGAAAAAAAAGTCCATCTTTGGCAGGTTATAGCCATTGCAGCTTGTGAGCAATCTGGACGCAATTGCGTCCCTCAGGTGCATAATGCTATGACTTTTGACTCGTATATAAAAGATTGTGAAGGTGAATTAAAACTCATACTAAATCCAGAGGCCACCAAATCCTGGCGTGATTTTGCAATTAAAAAACAGCCCATACAGCTACTGGTGGGTCCTGAGGGAGGTTTTAGTCTTGAAGAAACCACAATGGCGCTGGCGCAGGGTTTTCAAAGCATATCCTTAGGACCTAGAATATTACGCACAGAAACTGCAGCTATCAGTATGATAAGTATTTTACAAGCCTTGGGTGGGGATTTATAAATTATACCTTAAGCTTTATGTGGTATTTCAATACACTATTTTACTGGAGAAAGACATTCTGAGGATACAGAATATACTCTACCTGTGGTTAACCCTGTTTCCCCAATCTATCCAAGCTTGTCACAAGCTTAAATCGTCATCAATGTAGCCTGTATTAGCGAAGCGTAATACAGGTGTTCATTCAGGAAAGATCCTGTATTACGCTGGCGCTAATACAGGCTACCTTTGGTGACTTAGGGGAAAATCTAGACCTAATAAAGGGAACTATTGAACTGAAAATATAGGACTTACTTTTACCCTGATGATTTTCGCTTTTGCTAAACAAGGAGGTATTTTATCCTTTTGTCCCCATATAAATTAATACTTTAAAGATCAAAATAAATGATAAAACCATTTTTTCCAGTTATAATTAGTGTAAGAATACACATTTTACTTACCGAGGTTATTTTATGAGCGACCAAATCAAAACAGTAACTGATGCAAACTTTGAACAAGAAGTAATCAACAGCTCCAAACCGGTCTTGGTGGATTTTTGGGCGCAATGGTGTGGCCCCTGTCGAGCTTTAACGCCTATTCTAGAGGAAGTGGCTGTATCTCATTCCAATGATCTTTATTTTGCAAAAATTAATATAGATGAAAATCCCCAAACACCTTCAAAATATGGCGTGATGAGTATTCCCACTTTGATTTTATTTAAAAACGGACAAGTTGAAGCTGTTAAAATGGGTTTATTATCTAAATCACAATTAATCGCTTTTGTCGAAAGCCATATTTGAAATAAACCAAATGGTTTAGTGAGCTTAGATAAGCTTGTTTTAGCAGTCATATAATTTAGTAAGTCAAAATCCAGCCTTTTTAGCTTGACAGCCGTGTATAACAAAGCTGTCAACTAAAAATTACAATCCCCTCTTCTAATAAAATTTAAAATTTTTTTCTTTCAAATATTGGATTTTATATTAAAGCTATGATAGCCTTGTGAAACTGTATGGGCTATGTTTGAATATCAAAGTCGCCATATACTATCGTAGCAGAATCTCTTGCTACCATTCCCTAATAAAATTTTCTCGGAAAATTCAATTCATTTAAACAATATATCAAGTGAGAAGTATGAATCTTAGTGAACTTAAGCAATTACCTATTGCCGAACTCTTTAACATTGCACAAGAGACCGGTATCGAAAACGCCTCCCGCATGGTCAAAAAAGAAATCATTTTTGCCATCCTTAAAGCCCATGCTTTAAAGGGAGCAGATATCCATGGCGATGGTGTATTAGAAGTTTTGACCGATGGCTTTGGGTTCTTACGCTCAGCCGATGGTTCTTACTTGGCGGGTCCAGATGACATTTATGTCTCTCCAAGTCAAATCAAACGCTTTGGTTTACGCTCTGGTGATACCATTTCTGGTAAAATTCGTCCACCAAAAGACAGTGAACGGTATTTTGCCTTATTAAAAGTTGATGAGATAAACTACGACTCACCTGAGAGCGCAAAACGTAAAATTCTTTTTGAAAATCTTACACCCTTATTCGCCTGCGAACGTTTAGTCATGGAACAAGGCAATGGCAGTACCGAAGATTTAACAGCTAGAGTTGTCGATTTATGTGCACCTTTTGGTCGTGGACAGCGTGGATTGATTGTGTCTCCTCCCAAGGCTGGTAAGACATTGATGTTACAAAATATTGCTCGCGCCATTGAAAAAAATTATCCTGAATGCTATCTCATCGTCTTATTGATTGACGAGCGTCCTGAAGAAGTGACTGAAATGCAACGTTCTATCAAAGGCGAAGTGGTTGCCAGTACTTTTGATGAACCGGCCAACCGTCATGTCCAAGTGGCAGAAATGGTCATAGAAAAAGCCAAGCGATTGGTTGAACACAAAAGAGATGTGGTCATTTTACTTGACTCCATAACCCGCTTAGCAAGAGCCTACAACACCGTCATTCCCTCTTCTGGTAAGGTGCTTTCTGGTGGTGTGGATGCGAATGCCTTGCAAAGACCCAAACGCTTATATGGGGCTGCACGTAACATTGAAGAAGGCGGAAGTTTGACCATTATTGCAACGGCTTTGGTTGACACTGGTTCGAAAATGGATGAAGTCATCTACGAAGAATTCAAGGGAACTGGTAACATGGAAATACATTTGAGTCGTGTAAGCGCAGAACGTCGTATATTCCCTGCTATTAATATCAACCGCTCGGGCACCCGTCGTGAGGATTTGTTGTTAAGTCCAGAAGATCTGCAGCGCACCTGGATCTTACGAAAAATTCTTCAGTCTATGGATGAGTGTGATGCAATTGAGTTCTTAATTGAAAGAATGAAGAATTATAAAACCAATGCAGAGTTCTTTGAAGCCATGAAAAGACAAGAGTAGCAGAGGGTTAATACCCATGAAATACACTGATTTAAGAGACTTTTTAACTCAACTCGAATCAAGAAAATTATTAAAACGAATTGATTATTCCGTTTCTCCAAATCTTGAAATGACAGTCATCAGCGATCGCGTATTGCGCGCTGGTGGCCCAGCTCTTTTATTTACCAATCCTTCAAACCATCAATTACCTGTGTTAACCAATCTTTTTGGAACGGTCCAACGAGTAGCCTTAGGTATGGGCGAAGAAAGCATCCAAGCTTTAAGAGAAGTGGGTAAATTATTAGCTGCTTTAAAAGAGCCTGAGCCGCCCAAAGGTTTCAAAGATGCTTTTAACAAGTTACCCCTTTTAAAGCAAGCATTCAACATGGCACCTAAAATCGTGGGGTCTGCCTTATGTCAAACCCATGTGTTTGAAAAAGATGAGGTAGATTTAACCAAACTGCCCATTCAAACCTGTTGGCCGGAAGATGCTGCACCGCTTATCACTTGGGGTATGGTTACCACCAAGGGGCCTAACCAGTCTCGTGAAAACATGGGCATTTACAGACAACAAGTCATTGGTAAAAATAAATTGATCATGCGTTGGCTCTCACATAGAGGTGGAGCTCTGGATTATCAAGCTTGGCAACAATCAAATCCTGGCCAGCCTTTTCCCATAGCTGTAACTCTAGGCGCAGATCCTGCAACAATCCTTGCAGCTGTAACACCCGTGCCTGATTCTTTATCTGAATATGCCTTCGCAGGCCTGTTACGCGGCCAAAGAACCCAACTTACAAAATGTATAGGTAATGATCTTCATGTGCCCGCTACGGCAGAAATAATTTTAGAAGGTACTCTTGAGCCTGGTGTAGAAGCACCTGAAGGCCCTTTTGGGGACCATACGGGGTATTATAATGAGATCCAGTCCTTTCCGGTCTTTACTGTGGAAAGAATAACCCACCGTGATAAGCCAATTTATCACAGTACGCATACAGGTCGGCCACCTGATGAACCGGCTATATTAGGTGTTGCTTTGAATGAGGTTTTCATTCCTCTGTTACAAAAACAATTTCCAGAAATTGTAGATTTTTATCTGCCTCCAGAAGGCTGTTCTTATCGATTGGCCATTGTAACCATAAAAAAACAGTATCCTGGACATGCCAAGCGCATCATGATGGCGGTATGGTCTTTTTTAAGACAATTTATGTACACTAAATTTGTCATCGTATGTGATGATGATATCAATGCACGCAATTGGGAAGACGTAGTCTGGGCAATAACCACAAGGATGGATCCTATACGAGACACTGTAATGATGGACAATACACCCATAGATTACCTTGATTTTGCTTCACCTATTTCAGGCCTTGGGTCAAAAATGGGGATGGATGCCACCTCTAAATGGGCCAGCGAAACTCAAAGAGCTTGGGGTAAACCCATTCAAATGGATGAGGCCGTAATAACTAAAGTAAATAAGTACTGGTCTTTTCTAGGATTGGACGAATGACAGAAAAATCAATTAATGCACAAATTGAAAAAATATCGCCACTCACGGACAGCATAGTACAACTCATCTTAAAGCCTACCCAATATATTGATTATGAGGCAGGGCAATATTTAAAAATCATCCTGGAAGACGAGGCCTTAAGCTTTTCCATAGCCAATGCACCATTAGGCGCACATCAATACGAATTACATATACGACACAGTAAAGATAACCCTTGTCATCAGCAATTATTTGCATACATCAAAGCCCATGGAAGCATACCTGTGGCGCTTCCCTTTGGTACATGCAGCATAAATCATCTAGAGCCTAAGCGTCCAATACTATTCCTTGCCGGAGGCACGGGCGTTGCCCCAGTGCATGCTATGATTGAGCAATTATTGACACTTGATGATAGCAGAATGTTTGAGCTATATTGGGTTGCCCGCTCACAAAATGACCTATATCTGGATGAAAAAATAAAAAATTGGCAAATACACAGCAGCCGATTTAATTATTTTTCATCCATCTCAGATGAGAACAAGGACAATTTAACTGTAGCAGTGCTGAACAACCATTTACAAGATCTCAAGGATTGGCAGATAGTTATCAGCGGTCCATTCGATATGGTATATAGTACACGGGATACTTTAGTACAGGCAGGTGTATCTCCAGCACATATTTTTTCTGATGCCTTAACTTATGAAGGAAAATAATGCATGAATACTTTATACCAAATTCTAGGTTTGTTAGGCGCAGGATTGATTCTGTTCATCCTGTACCGCACTATAAAAAATAGACCCGAATTATTCAGTAAGTACAATTTAAACAAAAGCCTCCACAGCATGGGCCTCTTAAGCCTTTTATTGATTGCATTTATAGGATTATTGATCATAATCTTAAACTATTCTTAAATGTTATGAATAGAACAATGCTTTATGCTGTATAAAGCACTTACGTATTTATTTTCAAAATTAGATGCGCTTACTCTGAGCGTGAATGCCGTCATCCCGAGCCACTCGGTATTCACTTATGTCATCAGGATAACAGCGAGGGATCTCTGGGAATATCACGCAGCATGGTGCTATACACGGAAATCCTAGCTGTTATCCTGATGACATAAGCCAGCGCTGAATGGCTCGGGATGACGTCACTTTAGAATGCCCTTGCCGAGCTTGAATGCTGTCATCCCGAGCCACTCTGTATTAACAAATGTCATCAGGGTAACAGCGAGGGATTCCCGTTATAGCACCATGCTCAGTGATACACCCGGAGAATCCCTCGCTGTTATCCAGAGGACAAAAGTTAATTCTGGGTGGCTCGGGATGACAGCATTCACGCTTAGAGTAGATGGGATCAATTTATACAACCCCATAATCACCTTAGTGAGATAATTCTCATCCCAGCCTGTTCTCTCAACTGTTTTTAGTGACAGTTAGTTTGGTATAGCATATCATCAGAATTTTAATCATTCCTTCTATTTGAAAGCCCCATGAGACTGAAGAGACAAAGCTTACTGCGCTCCACCACACTCGTATCCCTTATGACCTTCGCTTCTCGCATCATGGGCTTTTTGCGAGACATCATCATTGCAAACTTTTTTGGTGCTCAAGCAGGCATGGATGCCTTTATTGTAGCCTTTCGTATTCCTAATTTTATGCGTCGTTTGTTTGCAGAAGGAGCCTTTGCTCAAGCGTTTGTGCCAGTGTTGGCCGAATATCAAAAAACCCGTTCTGAGGCGGATGTACGCCTTTTCATTGCCAGAATTTCGGGCTATTTAACCTTCATCCTTAGTTTGATTACCTTGGTGGGGATAATTGCAGCACCTGCCATTGTGTTTTTATTTGCCCCAGGCTTTAGCCATGACAGTATACGTGCAGATTTAGCTACACAAATGCTTAGAATTACTTTCCCCTATTTAATGTTGGTTTCTTTAACAGCTATGGCTGGCGCCACCTTGAATACCTATGGTTATTTTGGGATACCAGCATTTACACCTGTTTTGCTGAATATTTCAATGATTCTGGCGGCATTGTACCTATGTCCTAGTTTACCCATTCCAGTCATGGGTTTGGCTTGGGGTGTATTGATTGCAGGATTTTTACAATTGATATTTCAAATTCCATTTCTTCATCAGCGTAGTTTACTTGTAAGGCCTCGAGTTGCAAAAAATGATCCAGGTGTTAGGCATGTTATGAAACTGATGGTTCCAGCTTTATTTGGTGTATCCATTGCTCAGCTAAATTTGATGGTTGACAGTATTTATGCCTCTTTTTTACAAATTGGTAGCGTTTCCTGGCTATTTTGGACTGACAGGTTGGCTGATTTTCCTCTGGGGGTTTTCGGAGTAGCCATCGCCACTGTTATTTTGCCGCATCTATCCAGACGGCACACTGAAAAAAGCGAGGAGCATTTTTCCAAGGCCTTGGATTGGGGCCTTCGTGCCATCACCTTAATAGGCATTCCTGCAGGGGTAACTCTGGCTTTATTTGCTATGCCACTCATTGCCAGTTGTTTTGGTTATGGTAGATTCACAGCCAATGACGTCATCCAAACACAGAGGAGTTTGTTTACCCTAGCCTTGGGTGTTCCAGCCTTTATGATGATTAAAGTGTTGGCATCAGGGTTTTATGCACGTCAAGATGTTAGTACCCCAGTCAAAGTGGGTGCTATATCTATGGTTGTGAATACAATCTTGTGTACTATTCTAGTCTGGCACTTAAAACATGCAGGATTAACCTTAGCTTCTGCTATAGCAGGCTATGTGAATTGCGGGCTCCTACTTTACTTTTTATTCAAAAGAAATATATTTCAACCTTCACCAGGATGGCTAAGGTTTGGCTTACAACTTTTCTTTGCTAACTTTGGTCTGGCTTTTTACTTGTTACATACCCGGGGAAGCATTGACTATTGGTTAAGTTTAGGCGCTTTGATGCGTATCAGTACCTTATTGGGCCATGCTATTATCGCGGCTGGGATTTATTTCTTAATCTTAGGCTTGGTCGGCATGAGACCAAATCAATTTCGTGGACAGATGAAGGAATAACAGTGAAAGCAGATTTATTTTATGAAACGGGTAATGAGCAAGCCATTCCCTTGTATCTCTTAACCCAATCTCAATGGGAAGAAAATCTTGAGCCTTTAACCCCATTTGAGCGCAATTGTTTTGCACAAAATGATTTCAAAGGCAAACTTGGTGATTATTGTTGTATCAATAATGCCAATGGTTTAGTAATCAAAGCCTATGTTGGTATGGGTGAGGGCAATCAAGAATTGGCTTTAGCTCATGCTGCTTTGCAATTACCCGTCGGTAGTTATCAAGTGCAGCATATTTTAAGTCATGGGGCCGCTGTGAATTGGGCACTTGCGCAATATCGATTTGATGTCTATAAAAAAATTGAGATGGTGCCACGACTTCTAATGGTGAAATCGGAAGATTTAAAAGGCATTTTAGATTTAGCGCAGTCCATCTTCTTAGTTCGTGATTTGATTAACACCCCTGCAAATGGTATGGGGCCTCAAGACATGGCTGCTGTAGTTGAACAATTAGCCCGAACCCAAGGTGGCCACTTTCAACAATGGGTAGGAGATGAATTGCTTGAGCATAATTTTCCAGCCATCCATGCCGTTGGACGTGCTTCTGCGTCACCTCCTCGTCTTTTATCCCTAACTTGGGGTGAGGAGAAACATCCTAAGGTGACCCTGGTTGGTAAAGGCGTGTGTTTTGACAGTGGCGGATTGAACATTAAAAATTCTGCTGGCATGCGCTTGATGAAAAAAGACATGGGAGGATCGGCCCATGTCATTGGTTTGGCACAGTGGATTATGTCCCATAAGTTACCTATCAGACTTCGGGTTCTAATACCTGCAGTGGAGAATTCAGTAGGACCTAATTCACTACGGCCTGGTGATGTACTAACCATGCGTAATCAATTAACAGTTGAAATTGATAACACAGATGCTGAAGGCCGTTTGGTATTAGCCGATGCCTTGGTAAAGGCCTGTGAAGATGATCCTGAATTGATCATTGATTTTTCCACTCTAACAGGTGCTGCCCGTGTAGCTGTGGGTACGGACATCGCGGCGATGTTTTCGAATCAAGAGTCGCTTGCTACTGACTTATTGGATGCTTCGCTTAAAGTTAAAGATCCTATGTGGCGCTTGCCCTTGTATGCCCCCTACGAAAGTTTATTTAACTCAAGTATCGCAGATTTATCAAATTGTAGCACTTCACCTTATGCCGGGGCCATTGTAGCGGCTTTGTTCCTTCAACATTTTATTATACCCTCTTTACCCTGGGTTCATTTTGATATAATGGCTTGGAACTTGTCATCCAGACCAGGAAAACCTGAGGGTGGAGAAGCTCTAGGATTTCGTTCGGTGATAGAGTATTTGTTAAGGGTATATGGGTACTAGGTGCTTACGGGATTATGGATTGGTATGTATCTAATGGATATGGTGTAAAAAAAGCGTCCATCCTATAACTAATGAACGCTTTAGAAACTCCCTCCGTGCTTTGTGTCGAGGGATGAGGGATGTTGATTAACTAGCTGGTGCTGGTGTTGTTGCTGGAGCAGGTGCTGGTGTTTGTCCAGGTGTTCCTTCTTTAAGTTCTTTGGCTTGTTTTAGATGCATATCAACATGTGTAAGTGTATCTTCAAGGAATTTTTTAACTTTCTCATTGGACGCACTTGAAATTGCTGTATTTAACATTTCTGAAAGTTCTTGATGTCCTTCGATCATGGCATCTAAGTAAGCAGGAACAAGTTCTTTAGGTTTTTTATCTAATTCTTTTAAAGACTTATATTTTTCATCTAATTTGGTTTGCAAATCTTTTAATTCTGTAGCATCAGATTCTTTAGGCAAACTCATTTTACTTATTTCTTTAAGGTTAGCGCTGTGGTCTTTTCGCAGTGTTTTAGCATATTGAATAACTTTTGGTTCAGCTTTGCCTTTAAGACCGATGATCAAGTCAGCAGCTTTTACTTCAAACTTATCAATTATTTTAACTTTACGAACAGTATCAAAGCCCATGTTGGCTTGATCACCTTGCGTTGTCGCAGCCTGAGTTTGACTGGCACCAGCAGTTGGCGCTGTATCAGCTGTACAAAAAGATGGCATAATAAAGCCAGCAAGAACTAAAGGTATTAAAAAATTAGGTTTCATGACAATTCCTTGTGTTAACTTATGATAATATAATGAGTAGTTATGAGCTTTTTTGTTTAAAATTACTAAATAACCATTCATTTGCTTTTTTCCCCAATGAATTTATAACATAAAAGTTAGATATTGTAATGAGTTAAGTAAAAGTATTATAAAAAAATATTTGCTTGGGTGCATATATAATTAGTCGCTGGCGCGAAATAGCCGCCCGAGCCGCCTAAATTTCCTCAAGTCTGTCCTCATATTATCCAATACCATTCCGCATCACTCATATTTTTTCAAAGCCCTTGATTCCGCTGAGAAAAATGATTAATGTTGCCATTTTTAAATACAGATGATTTGGGAGAACCCTATGGCCAAG
>JACCWN010000014.1 GCA_013697625.1 Legionella sp. | reverse complement strand
CTAATGTTATCGTTTAGACAAATAAGAACCACAAAAAACGTATACTTAAATGATCTGGATGGGTTTTTATGAAATCACTCTGATATTGAATAAAAATCGTGTGATTTTATCACAAGTTGGGTTGCTCTCTGTCAAATCCATTCGCAAAATAGCGTGGGTTCATAATGCGAGTCATTCGCAAAATAGCGTGGTTTCATCAAATTCCATTCGCAGAATATCGTGGGTTCATTCGCAAAATAGCGTGAGCACAGCCGATTCTGTTTGCGGGTTCTAACAGCAAGGCTATTAAAGCAGTTTTACAGGCAGAATTATATCCGAAACTTAATGATTCTACCGTATTACTAAACTCCCTAGATAGACCGGATCCCAAACTGATAGATAAGCAAAAAAAACAGTTCGAAGCTTTTTTTAGTTTTAGACAAGCAATCCATTCAGCAACTTATGTTCCAAATTCTAAAGAAATGCATGGCTTTGAGGTCATTGCCAATGGCAATGTACCGGAAACATTGTTTAATACAATGATTGCACCTTTTGCTAGTTTAGAACCTCTTACCCCTGAGCATGTCAATCTGCATGAAAAATTAGAGACCTATTGTAGAAAAAACAATGGTCTGTTCCATAAACCAGTAGACGCTTATGCCTCATCTAACCCTATTTCAGACCTTGACCAGGTAAATAAATCATCTCTGTGCTGAACATTTGAGGATGTATCCCAATCTTGTAAAAACACGAATTAGACTGGGCCATAATTGTTTATATTAGCTGCCTAATCAAGATTCACTGATGGTTTAAAATAAGTTTTCTACTAAGGGTTGTTGGGTATTGGAAGCATTGTCTCTTGGACCTTGTTCTTCCTCTAAAGGAACTTCTTTATCTCGAAAATATTCAAGGATACTGTTGGTTTGATTTGGTTTTGCTAATAAGCCGCTGATAGGATCTATGCGTACAGTTACAATGTTGCTGGGCTGTGTTAATTGTGTCTCAGATTTACCCTCCAAGGCAACTTTCATAAAATCTATCCATAAGGGTAAGGCAAGACCTGCTGCGTATTCATGTAAGGATTTTGGATTATCAAACCCAACCCAGGTGGTTGTAACTATATCAGAATTAAAGCCTGCAAACCAAGCATCCACTTGATCATTGGTAGTCCCTGTTTTACCTGCTATATCCAGACGATTCAGTGTTCTAGCCGCTCGTGCTGTACCTTGTTGGACTACATCTTTAAGAGCTGTGTTCATCAAATAGACTATATCTTCAGGTATCACACGGGGAGCCAAAGCCGAGGTATCCGCTTCTCCATTATTGCAAGGGTTGCATACAAGGGTGGGTTTTGATTGTAAAAGAAGTTTACCATCTGTATTAGTAATATGGTCGATGAGATAAGGTTCGATTTTAAAACCACCATTAGCAAAAATGGCATAGGCTGCTGTGAGATCCATAGGACTGATAGACAAAGTACCTAAGGCGAGCGATAAACCTCTAGGCAAGGATTGCTTATTAAATCCAAAACGGGTTAAAAAATCGATGGCATAATCAATCCCGATATCATCAAGGATTCGGATAGATACTAAATTTTTAGACAGTACCAAGGCTTTTTTTAAGCGGGTTGGACCGTTGAATTTCAAGTTGACATTGTGTGGACGCCATAGATTGGGTAGGCTTGGATCATCCACTACAATGGGTGCATCATTGATTAAAGTAGCCAAACTATAACCATTATTTAAGGCAGCTGCGTACACAAAGGGTTTAAAACTTGATCCTGGTTGTCTGGCGGATTGGGTAGCTCGATTAAATTTACTTTTTAGAAAATTAAAACCACCAACCAATACTAAGATAGAGCCATCTTTTGGATTAAGAGATATCATGGCAGATTCTGCTTCTGGAATTTGTGTCAGCTCCCAAGCATTGTCTGTAAATCGTAAGTATACAATATCACCCACTGTAAGCACTTGTTCCGCTTTGGTTGGAGAGCTTCCCATCCAGCCTTTTTTTAAAGCGGGCCTAGCCCAAGCAATGCCTTTCCAGGGTATAATAACGGATTGACCACTTTGAAGTACGGCATGGGCTTCTTGTGCTTTGACCTGCGTAATGATGGCTGGGGTCAAATGATTGAGCATGGGGTATTGTGCCAAATGGTGTTGGCGCAATAAGGATGACTTGGTGTCTTCTTCTGGAATATTGGCCACAGGACCTCTGTACCCGTGCCTGCGATCATACTCTAGTAAATTTTTTTCCACCAATTGATTGGCCGTATTTTGTAGTTTACCATCAATCGTTGTATATACTTTATACCCTTTGGTGTAGGCATCTTGACCAAAATTTTCATATAAAGATTGACGAATCATTTCAGCCACATAAGGTGCAGATACGTCAATATTAGTACTATGGTATTTGGCTGTGATCGGTTGATTCACTGCATCATTATATTGATCTTTGGTAATATAATGTTCTTCTAGTAAGCGTGATAGAACATGATCTCGACGATTTTTTGCTGCCAGCGGATTGTTGATAGGATTTTGCGTGGAAGGCGCTTGAGGTAGACCTGCTATCATGGCAAGCTCGGACAAATTGAGTTCATTCAAAGGCTTGCCAAAGTAAACCATTGCAGCAGCACCCACGCCATAAGCTCTATTGCCCATATAAATACGATTTAAGTATAGTTCTAAAATTTTTTCTTTGCTTAATTCTCTATCAATTTTGATGGCAAGCAGAATCTCATTGAACTTTCGCAAAAAAGTTTTTTTGCGCGTTAAGAAAAAATTACGTGCCACTTGCATGGTAATTGTGCTTCCACCCTGTGATTTGGTACCTGTTTTAATCATACGGATAGTGGCACGCCCAAGCCCCATGATATCTACACCAGAGTGTTCAAAAAAACGCTGATCCTCTGTGGCAATCAAGGCATGAATCAAAGTAGGGGGAATTTTGTCATAAGTAATGGGAATGCGTTTTTTTTCGCCATATTCTTGAATAAGTAAGCCTTCTTTACTGAAAATCTGTAAGGGAACTTGTTCTTTTTCAGTTTTAAGGGAATCAACATTGGGTAATTGACTCTCAAGATAAAGATAAACCAAACTTCCACCGACTATTAAAAGAAAAAATAGGCTCAGGAGTGCCCACAGGCCTTTGCGCCAAAAATATGCCTTTTTTTTCATATTGAGTATTGATAGTAGATGTATTAGTCCACATTATACCGCAAATCTAAGCCCTATTGCGAGTTATAAAGTAGTGTCTTTCTTTTCAACAAGTTATGAAATGATTTTATATAAAAAAGGTTTTATTGTTTAGATGATTAGGGTAGAATGCTGCTCTTCAAAAGACTGATATGGAATGAAAGGCTTTTGGAATGCAAGTTAGTTCATGGAGAAAGTACATGCTTAAATTTTTATCAAAAAAGCCACGTCCAACACTTGGCTTAGACATCACCTTATCAGCCATAAACATGGTTGAAATCTCTGAATTAAAAGGACAATTACATCTTGAGTCCTATGGACAGGCGTTCTTTCACCCTAATACCCATGATGGGAGTTCTAGTACCGATCCTGATGAAGTTGCCCAGTTAATAAAAAAGATATATAACACAGGTCACTTTCAAAGCAAACAGGTCGTCTTGTCAGTTCCTGATTCTGCAGTGCTAACCAAAATAATGTCCATCCCCAAAAGTCTAACTGACTCTGAAATTGAGGAGTTGATTGCCCTTGAGGTGGCTAAAATCAAACCATCTTCATTACATGTTTATTTCGATTATGAATTGAAGGGCCCCTCAAAGCATCATACAGATATGGTGGATATCTTAATTGTATTGTCACCTTCTGCCCCTATCAAACAAAAAATTGAATCTATAAGACGTGCTGGACTTGAAGTGCAAGGGGTTGATGTAGAATCATACGCCGTTGAACGCATGGGAAGTCTGATTTGCGATGGGGCATCCTCTGGTAAAGACGCCCATACTATCGCTGTCCTTGATATTGGATGGGATGTGATACGATTATTTGTTTTTCAGACCAAAGGAAAAGGTTCTGTATTTACTCGGATAGAAAAATTTGGGGAAATGCAGCTTTTACAAAAGTATGCCCAACATCATAACCTAACCATGGATGATGCTATACAAAAGCATCTTTATGACGTACATGACAATGAGCTAAAAATGTCATCAATTGAATACTTCATACCTAAATTGATGGGGCAAATAACAAGAGCTTTAAAATTTTATGATTCCAACTGCATTGGTGAAGTCGTTCAAACTGTTTTCCTAGCAGGATGCATGTCGACCCTTTCCGGCTTGAAAGATCTAATCCAGTCTGAAGTAGATAGACCTACGTTCATAATAAATCCTTTACCTCATTTCTTCATTAGCAACAAAATAAATAAGCAGTCTTTAACCAAAGTTATGCCCACCTTGTTGATTGCACTTGGTTTGGGACTTAAAGGACTATAGAGTAACTTTATGAATAAGATCAACCTGTTCCCATGGCGCGAACTGAAAAGACAAGAAAATAATAAAAAATTCATGCTTTGTTGTTTGGCAAGTTTAATCATAGCCATAATACTCCTTATAGCTATGCATGTTTGCTTGAACCATTACAAATCATATCAAATAGAACGTAATAGGCTGTTACAAAAAGAAATAACCGTACTAAATCTTAGACTTGCGAAATTTAAACCTCTTAAAAAACTTAAAACGAAAGTCCACTCAGGTTTGATTCTTTTGCAAGAATTGCAATTTTCAAGAATTCTAATGACGCATTTACTTGATGAATTGGTTCAAGTGCTTCCTGAGGGGGTTACCATTACCCAATTAGAAAAACAAAAAAAAACTTTTTTTCTGAAGGCTGTTGCTAAATCACCTTCAGCTATGACTTCTGTGATGAGAAATATAGAACGCAGTGATTGGCTCTTTGAGCCAAATATTGCAGAAGTGACCCATCAGAGCCAGCATGATTTTCTGGCGGGTAATGACTTTATTTTAAAATTTAAGTTAGGCTTGAAGAGAATGAATGATGCTTAGCTTGGCTCTGATTGAAGGTAAGTTTGATACTATAGGGCAGTGGCCTACTGTATATAAATTAGTTTTTTTATTTGGACTCAGCTTGTCTACCTTGGTTGTAGGATATTGGTTATTACTAATCAATCATATCGAACAATACAATGATTTAAGGCATCAGGAAGTTACATTGAAATTTGAATTTGAGAGAAAGGCTGCTGATGTGATTGCTTTAAAGACTTATAGCTCCAAACTCCAGCTGATTCAAACAAGCTTAGAGAGCTTTCTTTCACATGATCCAAAAAAAAATAAATCCACCATGTTGATTGACCAATTGTTCAGTAAGGGTACTCAAGCAGGGTTAAAGTTTAGTTTATTCGTCCCACAAAGTGAAATAAAACATGAGTTATTCGTAGAATTACCAATCAAACTGTCCCTAAGGGGAACTTATTCACAATTTGATCTTTTTTTAAAATCCTTGGCTAAATTGTCTTTATTAGTTACTTTACAAGACCTTAAAATTAAAACTTTCGATTCAGACGCCAATTCACATTCAATAGTAAAAATCATGGAAATGACCATCAAAACGCACCTAATCCGCTACCGGGAGTTCCAACATTAAAAAGTATGTGTATAAAATAATCTCTTGTGTGTTTTTTAACTTTCTGTTAATTGCCTGCACTAATGATCATACTGTTTTAAAAAAGTATATATATGCAGTCAAACATACACCTGCAAAATCTCTTCAACAGGTTTCCAGCTTTGAAACCTTGGCTGATTTAAATGGTTCCATCCATGACTTAAACACTGCAACCTTAAAAAAAATGCATAAGGTTCAATGGAATACAAATGATATGGGTATAAAACGGGAAAAACAAGCCTTAGAGCATTTCCCATTGTCTGCTTTAAAATTTGTAGGAACATTGAAGCAAGGACCTTTCATTTGGGCGCTCATATCACAACCAGACAATGTCATTGTCCGAGTGGGTGTTGATGAATACATGGGAAATCAGGAGGGACGGATACTGCATATAGAAGAAAATATGATAACAGTGGAAGAAAGGGTAAAGGCTTCAGGTAGAAAGCAAATCACAAGCTTGAAGTTATAAATTTAGTCACATTTCAGAATGTTGTTTGTGGACAACATGTTTCTTAGGGGTAAAGGCGTGCGTGCATTCTTCGCTTTGTTTTTGTTTATATATATGATGAAAATCTGTTTAGTAGGGGTTTTGTTTGCATATCCTGTAACAACTCTCAAAGAGCAAAGTTTTAAGGGCAAGACCATCACATTAAATTTTCAAAATATTAACAAACGGGCTGTATTACAAGTCATAGCTGATTTTACTGGAATAAATATGGTTGTTAGTGAGAAAGTGCAAGGAAACATAACATTAAGATTGACCAATTTACCCTGGGATGAAGCCTTAGACATCATATTAAAAACCCAAGGATTAGAAAAGCATTATGCTGGTCAGGTAATGGTTATAGATACCAAAGACAATAGAAATAACATGCAAGCAAGGTTGTTGAAAGGAAAGCAGATGATACAAAAATTAGAATCCCTTCATTCTGAATTACTACAAATAAATTATGCTAAAGCAGTGGATTTGGCTTTATTAGTCAAAGATAAAGAAAATTCTTTATTATCAGAACGTGGGAAAATCAGTGTGGATGCACGAACCAATACCCTTTGGATTCAAGATAGAAAAAGCAACATAAAAGAGGTGCGACAGCTGGTCAAACGCTTGGATGCACCTGTGCAGCAGGTGCTCATAGAAGCAAGAATTGTTGAAGTGAATAAAGATTTTAGTCAAGACTTAGGCATTAAGTGGGGTGTTTCAAAACCTTCGGTACCAGATGTAGACCAGGGTTCAAAACATCTGCCTTCAGATTTAGTAACCCAGGCAGTTCCATTAACTGATCGTCTAAACCTGGATTTAGCAGTATCACCAATTGGTTTAGCAAGCACTGCAAACTTAGGCATTGCTTTGGCAAAATTAAGTACTGGAATATTACTTGATCTAGAGTTATCAGCGCTTGAAAGCGAGGGACGTGCCGATTTAATATCCTGTCCACGGGTTATTACCACCAACCAACAGACTGCATTGATTGAGTCAGGAGAAGAGATCCCTTATCAAGAGGCAAGCTCCAGTGGAGCAACTTCCGTATCTTTTAAAAAAGCTGTTTTAAGTTTAAATGTAACGCCTCAAATAATGGCAAATGGTAAAATCTTAATGAGCTTACAAATAAATCAAGACACCGCTTCACTTGAAAAATATAATGGTGTACCAGCCATCTATACTAAACAAATCAAAACCAATGTTTTGGTGAATGATGGTCAGACCATAGTTTTAGGTGGAATTTATAAAAAAGATAAAAATAAATCCATTAACAGGGTTCCGTTTTTTGGTGCATTACCGGTGATAGGTGCATTATTCAAAAACAAGCAAATGTCCTTAAAAAATGAAGAATTGCTTATTTTTATCACCCCTAAGATAATTGGTGAGGCTTCAAATTTTGCAAAGAGTAAGGACAGTGAACAAAGCAATAAAGCTTTAGAATAAATGTATGAAGCCTCTACTGACAGTGGGGTCAACTTAATTTATTATAGTATGTGAAAATAATTTTAGGGTTTTTGGTTTAACCGTTGTAGAATATTATATTTATTTTAACAAAAGCAGGTCATCAGACTGAATACTTAGGAAGGAACTCCTGATGAGTACATATATTTTAAGGATTTTAGTTTAAATAGTGCCATTACACGAGGTTAGTAATAAAACATGAGTATAGGTAAAGTACGAAATATTTTTCTCATTGGGCCTATGGGAGCAGGAAAGAGCACCATAGGTCGTGCTTTGGCAAAGGAGCTCAAACTCGAATTCTTTGACTCAGACGAAGTCATTGAAGATCGTGCTGGTGCTGATATATCATGGATTTTTGATATAGAAGGTGAGGAAGGATTTAGACGTCGAGAACAAAAAGTCATTGATGAGCTCACCCAGAAAACAAACATTGTTTTAGCAACAGGAGGTGGGGTAGTCATTACTCCAGAAAATAGAAATGCTTTAGCTGGTAGAGGCACTGTCATTTATCTTAAAACTTCTCTACAGCAACAATTCGAAAGAACCAAGCGTGATACCAAACGCCCATTGCTGCAGACAGATGACCTTGAAGGACGATTGGTGACCCTTAGAGATGAAAGAGAGCCTTTTTACGATGAAATGGCAGATGTAAGTTTCGAAACCGATAAGTTAACCGTTAAGGCTGTTGCCAACAATATAATAAAATATATATATGGCGAAGTTTGAACTGTGCGCTCAAATTGATGTTCCTTTACCAGAACATCAATATCCTATTCTAATTTGTCGCAGAGGCTTAGCGGATACTCATTTGTTGCGCTCTTATGTCCAATCAAACAAAGTTTGCATTGTAACCAATGAAACCATTGCACCGTTGTATTTGGCACAGGTTCAAAAACAGGTTTCTTCTATTCACTGTGATGTGGTGATTCTTGAAGATGGTGAAAAATTTAAAAACAATGACAGTTTATATGCGGTATATGATACCTTATTGAAAAATAAACATCACAGAGATACCACTATCATAGCCTTAGGTGGTGGGGTAATTGGAGATCTGGCAGGGTTTGCTGCCTCTACTTATCAACGTGGGGTAAAACTAATTCAAATACCCACTACTTTATTAGCACAAATAGATGCTTCTGTGGGCGGTAAAACAGCCATCAATCATGCCTTAGGCAAAAATATGATAGGAAGTTTTTACCAGCCGCAGATGGTTATGATTGATTTAGAAACCCTAAATACCCTGCCGACTCGTGAGTTTCAGTCAGGATTGGCTGAAATGATAAAATATGGCCTTCTTGTTGGGGGGGGATTTCTTGCCATGCTTACCCAATCCTTGAAAGCAGGTTTAACAGTGAGCAACCCAGAACTTGCAAGTTTGATTGGCCAATGTTGCAAAATAAAGGCTGATTTTGTGGTGCATGATGAACGCGAAGAAGGTAGACGTGCTTTATTAAATTTAGGTCATACAGTAGCTCATGCTTTAGAAACTTATACAAATTATACCCAATGGTTGCATGGAGAAGCTGTGGCAATTGGCTTATATTGCGCGGCTTTGTTGTCTGTAAAATTAGACCTATTGGAGGTAAAATGGCTTGAACTCTTAAAAGAAATGCTGGTTCAAGCGAATCTACCTTATAAAATTCCTGCTACTATTGATCTTAAAAAATTATTAGATATCATGAAGTTAGATAAGAAAATTAAAAACAATTGTATACGCTTTGTAGTGATTAAAAACCCTGGTGATTGTTATCTTGAAGATACTGTTCCCATGAGTCATTTGCAAAATGTACTTAGCTGTGCACAAGGAGAATCAAGTGATTGATGAAATAAACGATATGGATATGCATGCAGATGCAGATGCGCGTATTAAGACATTATTTAAACCAGGATCTTGGTTTGCAAAAATTGATTTTATTAATCATTTGGTTTTGTTTAAAAATGTCATAATAAGCGTTTTGTCAGAGAAAGAAGGTGGTAAAACATCTTTTAGTGCTTTACTACAGAATAATTTAGACCCACAAATCAAATTTTATACCTATACAGCCCAACCTGAGTTGAAAGGACAAGAAATATTATCTGAGATGGCCCACAATCTAAACCTTGATACCCTTGCTGCTCATGATATTATTTCACTGGTAGCTCATATTAATGAAGACAAAGCACATATGCTTTTAGTAATAGATGATGCTCAATTTCTTCCCCATGATTTTTTAAAAGAAATGATTGAGGCCATTAAAAAACAAGATGATTTTGGTTTCTTCCATCTTTGTTTGATTTCAGATCACTCTATTGTTTCGACATTGAATGCCTTTTCAGATACCCCATTAAATGATTTAATTCATACGATTGAGCTGAGTTCATTGAATGAAAATGAAACTCGCACCTATGTACTGCACCGACTCATGGCAAATAATGCATTTAAAAAAGTTCCAACAGATGCACAGTTTAGGGAATTTTATCAGTTGACCAAAGGTAATATGTCCAAAATCAACAATGAATTATCAACCTTTGTCTCTGGTTGTTGTAATAAAAAGCAGAATAAAAAGATTTATTTTGTTCAATGTGCAAGCCTGCTGATATGTGCAGCTTTGGTGATAAAAGCATCTTTTTGGCACTTATCCATGGGATACACACCTAAAAGTCAAAGTATCCTAGAAATGACCAGTATTCTTCCAACAATACCTGATTCTACGCAGATTTCAACACTTGCACTTAGTGAGGGTAACACTGGTACAATTTCTAAACTTGCCCCTATACCTATGGTAAGGGAGCAATTGGTTAGCCAGATTCCTTCCTGGCAACAAGGTTCTCTACAAATAGAGGTAGTACAATTTGAAGATCCAATAAATCTATTAGAAATGAACTTAGATGAAGATGAAATAACCACCAATGTAGCCTTGATTGATAAAGTGATCGTGATTCCAAAACTTAAAAACCTTTCTGAAAGCAATGCTAAAAATACCCCTCAAACCAGTCAATTCACCATACAATTGCTTGCAAGCCATGATAAAAAAGACATTGAATCTCTAAAAAAGAGTAACCCCTTGTTAAAGGGGGCTAAAATTAAAACTTTTACTAATGAAAATGGCCTGTGGTATGTCCTCGTTTATGGTGAATACAAAAACAAAAATGAAGCCAAATCACATATAAAATCACTCCACACCCTCATTGCCCAACTTACCCCTTGGGTCAGATCGATGTCTGGTCTTGAAAATATAGGCTAGTAAAAACCCATGTTTTACCATACAAAGTCCTTCAAGGCCTGTGCTTGTGGGCTAAGAGGGCTATTTTGGAGTAGCTTATTGTTCCAATTGTAAAAACTTACGCCCAAGACTCCCAGGCTCTTAGCTGCTTTTAGGGCTGTACTAATTTCTTCAGCAGAGGGGACTCCGGTTAAAAGCTTGTCATCATCCACATCGGTGATCTGACCAATGATATTAATTGGTACATTAATGCCCACTTGAGCCCGCGTCGTAGTGACAGAATCAACAATAGCTGCAGTCACTTCTTCTTTTGTATATACATGATTTTTTGATGCAAGATGGTAATGCCAAAATTCCATTGGTTGGACTATTGTTGCATATTTCCCAATGCTGCGATAAGGGAAATCCTTAACGCTTTGCTTAGGAGAATAAACGATGGCACTGAAAAGATACTTTGGGCCCACGGCTTGGCGTATGTATTTTACAAATTGAGCTATTTCTTCTTGTGCGCTGAGACTTGCGGTAGGTTGCATATAACTTTTTTCAATTTCTAAATCGACAGCTATCCCGGCAAAAGTATTTCCCTTTGAAGTAGTATGTGCAGCCATAGCGACATAAACTGCTAAAGTAGTAGAAGTCTCTCTTTGTGGTATACACCAAGAAAATACAGCAATTCCGTTCGCACTGGCTTCATCAAGAATTTTGTCTACCCATTGTTTTTGATCCGGGGTTACAATATGTGCATAACTTCCAAAGGCAGTTCTAAGTTCTATATATTTTAGGTTTAATTTTTTAGCCTGTTGAACTAGGAGCTCCGGGTTAATTTTTTTAAAATAGACGCTTGACCCAGGATCTGTTGTGAAAAATAAAGTAGCTCCTATACCTTTCATTGCTGTAATGGGCATATGTTTCATTTCAGTGGGGCTTGTTACTTGATGTTCAGCACTGAGTGTTTGGCCTGATGAAGTCTCTGCTACCAGGCGATAGGTGTATTGGTGATTTGGTTGAACGCTGTTATCATGAAAGGTTGTCTGTTGTGAACCCACCGTTGCTATTTGTATTTCAGCAGCATTTGTATCGTCTTTACGGAAAATACGATATTGCTGAACTTTTTGAAGGGTATCTAAGCTAACCCAGGCCATATTGATGAGATATGGACCAATTGGTAGCACAGTAAATTGTAAGCCAGAAAATTGATGAATGGGTGGTGAGAGTATGATTGTTGCTAATATCTGTTTATCTTTAGAAGAGCGGGCTGTGACTGTGATGGGCAAGGTTTGAGTTAATCGAGATAACCGAAGTGTTATTTCAGTTCTATTACTGACCCAATCAGGCACTATATATACTTCACCTGTGGAAGCAGACAATTGAACAGACTCCATTGTGTTCTCAATCACATTAATATGAGCAATCCATTTACCATCTGCATTAAAATGCCAAGGACTTGCCTTGAGATGCAGGGTGGGAGTTACTTGCTTTGTCGGCGGAGTATGCGCATAGCTCAAACATATAAATGAAAAGAACATACTACAAAGCGTGCATTTAATTAATCTTGTTATGTTAGTCAATTGATTCATCCATTTATCAACAGTGTAGTTACATTATAGCTTTAGTTAAAATTTTTATATATTTTATTGCCATTTTTATTCTAAATTACAACCTAATATAGAGCTAGATAATGAAAGCTTATGCCTTATCCTCTCTGAGCTACAGGTTCAAACTCACCTACATAATCTAATGAAAACAAAAATGTCACATATTTTTAATCTACCAGATGATGAAAACTATTAATGAAATAATCATGAGTTTAAAAAGGAGACATTTTCAACAGACATAATATTTAACACCTGCCGATAGTGTCGCTACCTCGTGATTGATTTTAGCCATCCATGGCTAAAATCGACTCGCCAACGCGACAAGTATGCCTCCGGCGGCCCTGGACGTCCTGGTCCCCCTTGATTTTGATCCCCCTACG
>JACCWN010000013.1 GCA_013697625.1 Legionella sp. | reverse complement strand
GAGCAACCCAACTTGTGATAAAATCACACGATTTTTATTCAATATCAGAGTGATTTCATAAAAACCCATCCAGATCATTTAAGTATACGTTTTTTGTGGTTCTTATTTGTCTAAACGATAACATTAGCCTGCTCCAGCGCCTCTTGGATTTCAGCAACCCTCATCTCAGGTAATTTACCAAGAAACCACTGGTTTATTTCTTTCTCTGATGTATGGATAATTTTGGCCAACGTATTAAGTCTGTAGCCAGCTCGGGCGTACCTTGATTCAAGAAGACCATTACGTGGTTTTAAAACCTGATCAATAACTTCCTTGTTGATGGGCTTGATGCCAGCTGAAAAACCCATTTCCAAAGCACGATTAAAATGGGAAATGATTTGCAAAGGAGTGATGAGGTGTTCTGTCAAATGTACTAAAGCTTCGGGGGTAATTACGTCACCCCATTTTTTGTCTTTCACAAGACATTGAGTAATGGCCCATTGCAAGTACTTATCTTTTTTACCCAAAATCTGTTCATCCAGATCGATAACATATGCTCTGGATCCAATCTCTTCCATACTTGGCGAGCGAATGGTATTTTTAAGTTTAGGTTGGCCTGCAAGGATGATGGTTAAGGTTTGCTTACTTAATTTAGCCATCTCAGATAATTTTTTTAATGACGACAATGTATTGCCATGTAAATCCTGGGCTTCATCAATGAACAATACAACTGGTTTGTTATGTTCTTCCATTAAGCTGACAAGATGACGATCGCGAGTTTCATAAGCGGTGGGTGAAGTTTTCTCCGATTTGTTCACATCAAGTATCAATGCAGTCAACAATGTTTTGACGTTAACTCCTTCTCTATCTGAGCTGTATGAATAGCTGACAATGCATTTGCCGTCTTTTTTTAAGTCATACATTAACTCATTTATGAATGTGGTTTTTCCAGATCCAACTGTTCCACTGATTGCAATTAAACTCCCGAAGTTCAATGCAAGAGATTTGATCTTGTCATGCAATCGTTTAATCTTATCTGTAGCATAAAAACCCGCTTCAGATAATGGTTTTATAAAACCATACTCTTCAAGTGCATCTAAAATCATCATTTTTCCTTAGTGGCTACAAGCTTCAATGCCATGTATTCGTTTAAATGGGTAAGCAGTACATCATGCTCTAATGTTTGCTCCGTCAATGTATCAATGAACTTCCTCTGCTTTTCAGTCAACAAACTGAGCGGCTTTCCGAGGTGCTTTGCCAGCGCTAATTTAGCTTCAAGGGATGAGCTGTATTTTTTTACATAACCGGGTAGTAAATTAGCATTAACATTTAGTGGAGCTCTTTTTGTCTGATGTTCATAAGCTGGTAACCGAACAGTAATGAGCTTGGATAGTTCGACTACATTATCTGCTGCTTGTTCTTTTTCGGATTTTTTATGATGGTTGTATTCACCAAAAGGTGAAGGAGCTTCGACTGGCAAAAATGGGCCATATTCCTGCTCACGGTATTCAATATGAATGATTGTTGTGTCCAGAGACATCAACACGATAACATCCTCGCCAGCAAACTGGGGAGAGAGCTGATAATGAACACTGTTTAATTGGATTGTCGCATCGCTCTTGACAGATCGTTCAACGGGTTCACGTAGCAGGAGGCTATAGTGTTCATAGGAACAGATGCTTAAACTTGCGTGTGCTGGTAGATTCGCGTTCCAAACTTGATGGCGTGTTATGTTCTGCTTCCGATGTTTCTTTTGGCTAAGCTCAACGTCCAATTCAGCCAGACAGGAATTGGCTTGCTCTAACGTTTGAGGTAGCTCAAATTTATATCGTGGTTCAACCATAGACTTCATCGAACGGTGGTGTCGCTCGCACTTTCCTTTGGCGCGAGCAGCTGTTTTCCTACCCCCTTTACCCCGAGGTAGGTGAGTAAGAACCTGTATTCCGAGCTTGGTCATCACCCGCATGAAGAGTTTACTTTTTACAAAACTGGCGTTATCGGTATAGATAAAATCGGGAATGCCATACAGCTCAGATTCATCATCCGTCATTTTAGAAAATGCATAGTACAAAAAATCAAGGGCGGTTAGCGTGTCTTCACCCTCAGCCAAGTAATAACGTGAACAAGTGACGCCGCTTTTATCATCAATAACAGAAAATGCCATTAACCGTCTTGGATCGTCAGGGTGCTGTGAGGGTAATCGGTGCAATTCTGATGGCGTAATGTCCAGTTGCCAGCATTGATTACTATAGGCCGCTTCAAAATGGTTTACTGTTGGCTCTGAAAGGATGTGATCGGGTGCGATAAAGTACTGATTAAGGTATCGATTAATTGTTGATACTTTAAGAAGGCCCTTACTGGCTACGATGGTACGATCCTTTATCTTAACGCCATATTCTTCGAGAAATTTTATACATTGTCCTGTAGAAAGAATGTGTTTGTTACCATTCATCGAGCGAATTTTCATTGCAGCAACAAGCTGGCAATAATGGTAGAGCTCCGCCTCAGTTATAATCTTTGGGCATCCTTTGTCTTTACGTACCGCACGCTGATTAGGGTGCAACATCAGTTTTTTAAGCTGTCTATAAACGGTACTGTCGGATAACTGATAACGTATAGCGACCTCATGAACAAGCTCTCGACGTAACTTACCTTGATGGGGTAGGTTCGTTATTTTTTCATCCAGTCGATACAATATTTCCAATGGTATTATGTACACTAATGATTATCCTTAACTCTAATTCTGGTTCTTCTGTAACCAATGGTAAAGATTGCAGGCTGACGTGTTGTATTTTTTTGCAACAAAAACCTTTGATGAACCATTATTAAGCAGAGCGATGATCTCGTCCTTGTATTCATCCAGTTTGCTTTTTCCGGGGCCTTTTGGCCTACCTAAAGGCAAACCTTTTTCTTTGCGTGCGCGTAAGGCCTCTGATGTCCTTTTTGATATAAGGTCTCGCTCAATCTCACTAGCAATTGAGAACACCATGGCCATTATTTTGCTTTGGATGGTGTTATCTAATTTCCAGGTGCCTTTGATTGCGTACAAATTTATTTTTTTCTCAAGACAGAGTGTAATGATCTCCATACATTCAAGCATGCTGCGGCCAAGTCTCGAAAACTCACTAACAATTAAAGTATCATCAGCCGAAAGTGAATCTATAATTGAGCCCAACTCTCGTTTTTTCCAATGAACAGCGCCAGAAATCTTTTCCTCAACAAAATGCACCATGCCAAGGTTATTTGCATTAGCGAAAAACAGGATGTCTGACTTGTTCTTGTCCAAGTCTTGTTCTAATGTGGATACTCGTAGGTAGGCAATTGTTTTTGTGTTCAAAATTTGACAAATAGTGGATGATTTTATGTAAAGGCATATTATACTATTAATTTTAAATGTTAAAGTATATTTTTATCAGTGACATTCTGTTGTTATTATCATTAATAATAAACGAACGTTTTCATGATATGGTTTCAATCCATTCGCAAAATAGCGTGGTTTCAAAATGCGATCCGTTTGCAAAATATCGTGGTTTCATCAAATTCTATTCGCAGAATATCGTGGGTTCATTCGCAAAATAGCGTGAGCACAGCTGATTCTGTTCGCGGGTTCTAACA
>JACCWN010000153.1 GCA_013697625.1 Legionella sp. | reverse complement strand
AAAATATAAAAATCCTATGTATTTATTTCCAGACACAGAAGAAACGATTAAACTGTTTTTGGATCTTAAAAATGGGATTCTCGACAACTTGAATTTTTTAGGGGAGTATCAATATGCATGATCGAAGAAACCTTGTATGTCTATATCAACTACCCAGTCGCTTCTCCAACACCTTTCTCTGGCTTTACCTACTGCATCTAACGCTGACTTATTTGGCCTGTAACCATATGAATCCTCATCGAAATGAGGCTCTATCATGGGTTCCAACTTTAATTTCACTACCATTTGAGCAATGCGATCAGATACTGTTGGTATTCCCAGAGGTCTGGTTTTGCCATCAGACTTTGGAATATCTACGCGCTTTACAGGTGGTGGAAAATAACTGCCAGAAGCCATTTTATTCCACAGCTTATACAAGTTATTTTCCAAATCAGCCTCAAGGTCTTCTATCGACTGATTATCCACCCCAGCAGCACCTTTGTTCTTTGCTACTCGTTTATAAGCATCCCAAACTAATTGCTTCGGGATGTCAAATGACTTTGTTGTTTTCAATTCATTCCTTCCAAATAATTCTTTGGTTGATTTATCGTCACAACGGTACAATACAACCCCTTCGCTCCACCCCGATTACAGGAGCTTCATCACTACTACGGGTTGCTCTGCCCCTGTGCTCCGCATCGGTACTCTAACTCTTATGGGGCTTCCATTTCGAGCTTCTCCCTTAACATCAGAACGACAGGTTCCCACGTTCCACATAAAAGCCTAGAATAAGTTCACGCTACCTCAATACCGGATGCCATCTGGACAGTAAGTAGATTTCCTCCAGATTTATCCCAATGCTCCCTAACTCCTTGGTTTTGACATCAACAAATTCGCTTTCGATACGTCATCAGCAGTTCGCTTGCGCTCGTCTCCTTATTCCTTACCTGACATATTTACTATGCCTTTTCCTTAACGCTCACTACCATGGCTCTTTACCACAGCAGCTTAAGGTGGTTTGAAATCAACATCTACATGTCGATTTCGAGAGGCCTGCTCTCATCTTTTACCCAGCATGGTGTATTGCTACACCTTCGTGGCACACTTAGGGCTCGCGAACAGAATCGGCTGTGCTCACGCTATTTTGCGAATGAACCCACGGTATTCTGCGAATCGATTTTGTGCGGTTTGAATTGCAGTAAGTGCATAGTTTTTTGATCAGGATGCTTTGGGTAATCTCTTTAAGCCCTAATGCTCTGATAATGAGTTCAATATTTGGCCATTCCTCTTCGATGAGCTGAAGATTAATAGTGCCAACCGGCTTGATTAACCACTCATTATATAGAGCATGAGCATCACCGCAATAAAGATGCTTTACCTGAGCTTGTGAATTTGAAAAGCGTGGACACAATTTACCGCCAAACCAATCCATCATGGCAAAATTGGCTTTATTAATGTTTTATGGGGAAGTTATCAAATTGGTTTATAATAAAATGATTTTAAAAGCGCTGCTGCTGTAAATTGTTTTGTTACAGAACCAATTAAATATTGTGAATTCTTACCTACACTCCAAGGCACATCAGCATAGGGTAAAGCTCTCATGTTATAAAAATATCATCACCACAAAAATAGCTATTTCACCATGCATATCTGTGAAATGTGGTAGCAATTTATTTACTGCAACCAAAACTTTATCCTTAATAGCAGTGACCTTAAAATTGGTAATAACATACGAGGGCAAGAACCCGTAATCACACACTTTATGAGCGTTAGAGGCATGAGGTAAAGGCGCAACTCATACAGAAGTTGCAGCGACTGGATTTAAAATGTGATTAATTAATGGTCAGAAATTTTTGCCGATTTCGGCTAGAACCCCGTTATGATTTTCTTTTAAGTCTCGATAAAAATTTTCATGCGCTCCTAAGGCTAGTAAAAGTCGCTTTGTAGTAGTCCATTCATAAGCTAGGAGCATGTGTTGTTGATGGATTTTAAATTTATATACATATACACCAGATAAATCTCCTTTTTTCTCTTCACCACTTTTAGGGCTATGCATGATGGCACGTATTGCTTCATTAACTATTAATCTATGTTCATTAGGCAATTTTTTATATGTTTTTTTAAAACTTGACATTTGCTTAATTTGAATGTCACTCACTCTCATCCTCAAACTTAAAGGGTTCGGCTAGTGATTTATCCTGAAGTTTGGATAAAAGAGTCTCCTTGATAAAATCAATTGGTAAGTCAGGATTATCTAAAGCACATTTTCCTAGTTTAGCCCAATATTCTATTTGATTTGGAATAGATCGGAACTCTGCTGATGCGACCTTTTTTGCTTCATTATAAATTGTTTCATCAATTCTAATTGGAATGCCCATGTGTTAACCCACATTTGTAATTAATTGCTACATTTGTAGTATAGCATAGTAAAATAAGTTCTGGGAATAGTTATTTGATTTGAATTTAAAAAGATACTGGGAATTTTTAATAATTTGATATCAATTACACTTTGCGATAGATAACATACCTTATCCTTCACAAATAGGGTATAATGGGGAAAATCAGAAAAGGAATCCTATAAATTTGCTCGATCACCACACAGGGAAGAGCCTCGAGGAAATAAAAACAAGTTTAATTCGGTTTTTAAGTGGGCGCGGGTTCTCTCCCATGCTCCCATGCTCCCATGCTCCCATGCTCCCATGCTCCCATGCTCCCATGCTCCCATGCTCCCATGCTCCCATGCTCCCATGCTCCCATGCTCCCATGCTCCCATGCTCCCATGCTCC
>JACCWN010000151.1 GCA_013697625.1 Legionella sp. | reverse complement strand
GACTCCTCATTGACACCGCTTTCTCTTCAGGTAACCTGTCATCAGAAGCAATGCCTAGGTGTTCCAATAATTGGACAATATATAAATTGTAAGGGTTTACTGTCTCACCAATGGGGTCCACTTTACTTCAATTAAAAATTATCCGATCTAAATAGATCAAAAATACTTTTCACTTCGTTTAGAACAGACTTGAAAATCCTTGCTCTAATGAGGAGGCTCCAGTAACCGCACAGCCTACGAAGGCTATGACGACCCTGCTAATAATTCGTGTGTGATCACTGGTTGTTTTCATTTACTATTTCCTTGTTTTAAACATTACAGGATATTGGTAGTACGTTGTTTGTTGCAGTTTCCTGGGCAATCAGAGTTTCAATTTCTTTTATTTTTTGTTGCGCTATACCTACAAATTTTATTAACTGCTCTTTAGTATCTTCTTTGGCCATGGAGTATAGGCGCTTAAAATGTGCTTCTTCGGCTTTACCTTCCTTAAGAAATTGCTGTAACTGGCTAAGCTTTGATGGCACATTTGACCCTTCTTCAACCAACATTCCTACTGGTGTCTGCCAATCTCCTCTTAGAATTACGGCACGTATGGCGTTGAGCTTTTTACTAAACTCATTGCCACATCCCGTGAAATGTTTTTTGTTTAAAAGGCAGTATTGAATCTCAGAAAAGAGGTTATCCTTGTCCTTGAGAGCTAATTTTTTCATTAAATCAAGAACTCGATTATATTGATTGGGCGTCAGTGCCTCGCCAATTAATGCATCTTCCTGAGCTAAAACATGAAATTGTGCTTTTTGATGAGGACCATGCTCTAAGCTTTGGACAATAATTTTTCTTTGAAAATTAACAGCAGCAGCCTTATTTTCTTCACCACACTCGCCTAATGCTGCTGTTTTATTATTTAATTTATTATTATTTATTCTATTAATATTTATTAGTGTCGGATTTTCCGTCGACGGATTTCCAGTCGCAGGTATAACCGGGAACGGGTTTTCAGACACTGGGGATTTTAGAGCGTTTTTTGCCGCAGACGGCTTTCCCGTCTCAGGGGAATTGCCTGTTGTTTTTAGTTCAGGAGATTCTAAAACTAAGAATTCCATACCGCCAAATCGCCCAGTTTCTTCACTACGACAGATTGATTTTTTGATGTAACCTGACTGCTCTAGTTCATTTAATAGATTTCTGACCGCATCTCTTCCATTGGATGCTCTTTTTTGTAAATCCTTTACACGGACCTGCCAATCATCTGGTAGAGCAATTAAATAAGCATGCAAGCCTTTAGCACCCCAAGATAATTTTTCATCGTGAAGGCAGGTTTTGTCTAAAATGACAAAATTATTTTTCTTTTTATGAATTCTTAATATTGTCATGATCTGCGTCCACTGCATTTAATGTATTTAAAACGGTTTGATTTAATTCAGAAATGGATCGAAAACTTCTTAAGTGATCTTCAAGGCGTAAGCTTGCTTCCGGGATCTTTTTTCTTCCAGATCTTTTACTTGATTCAGTTAAAAGTTTATTAGCTTCTTCTGAAAGCTGGAAAGAAATATAAACTTTGGGATATTTAGTGTTATTGTCTTCGGATTTCAATTTTTTTTACTCTTTTACTTACTTTAAGTGATATTATGGTTACTAATTATTAACCTGTCAATAGAAAAAAGTTAATAATTAGTAACTAAACTAGAACTTAATAAGTCTTTATTATTTCCAATTCATCTTTCATACTGATTGTTAATATGTAACAATCATGATGTTTAATTGACTAAATTTATCTATTTATGAAAAACTTTAAAATTAATACAAGGAAAAAAGTTATACCCAATGCTTTGGTTGAAAATTTAGCTAAGTTATTGGATTCACACCAAATTACTGAATACGATTTGGCAAAAAATTTAAATATCCCATATAACACCATAAATAGAATAATGACAGGATTAACAACTGATCCTAGGCTTTCTACTTTAGAACAAATAGCTAATTATTTTGGAGTAAAGTTGGATTTTTTACTCCATTCCCCTAAGCAGAGCTCTCAAGAGATGGATATTCCGGTATTAAATTGGGATTTAGTATCAAAACCTGCTTTTCTTCAAGACATTGACCACAATAAATGGAACAAATGGATAGCAGTAGCTCATTTACTTGAAGACACTACATCTCTTGATAAGATTTTTGCTATTGAAAGCACAAAATCAATGGATCCTAGATTCCCTATAGGTACAACTTTTATTATCCAGACAAATGAAAGTCCAATTGATGGAGATTTAATACTAGTGAGATTTAAAACAGACAATTCTGTTTCATTAAGGGAATTGGTTGTAGATTCTCCAAATTGGCAATTAAATCCGATTATACCTGGATCACAGACCATATTATTCAATCACATGGATCATATTATCATTGGAATTGTCACTTTAACTTTGAGACAGACCCGTGCAATTAGAAAAACCTAAATATTATTTGATCCTTTAAAACTCACAATTTAGAGCGATAGTCTTGAACTTCCAAATTGGATACGGCAAGACTTTTCATACTTGTCTCAACTAAAAATTTACTCCTTCTCGGTCCAAGAAAATGGACTATTCCTTCTGTACCCGCATCTTCAGCAATTTTCAATTGCTTTTGTACTAGATGTATCTGTTCATCTATTGATTGCTCATTAGAAAATGAAAAGCCTGCTGTCGGCATGAACCAGACTTTATGCCCTAAACTCATATATTCATTTAGCCTGCTCTTGAGTGACTCTATTCTTTTCAGATCTAAATTATAATCCCATTCAATAATGACAGTTTCTTTTGAAATAAATGGTGCGATAACGTTGAAAGATCTTTCAAATAACCATGGAATTGTAAAAGTCATTTGTTTACATGTTGGAAGAGATTTTTTGATTATAGGAAAGAGAATTTCTTTTTGGAACTCCAAGTATGATTTTATAAAAAACTGTCTACCCATCTCTACGCTGGATGTTAGAGACTTATTTGTTTGAGAATAAAATTTTGTTTCACACTCCTGGCAATTGCAAGGATAAGCTGATTCTGGAGGATGAAGTGCAATAGCATCAAAATAACTCCCGTATAAATAAATTATTTCGGAAATAATATTAATTGCATATTTTCGGGAAGACTCTTTATTATGACATAAAACACCATATCCAATTTGAGCAGCCCCTTCTTTTCTAGATAATTTATTTTTCCTTAGATGTTCAGGGAATGAAACGAGTGTTTGTTCAATCGATGTGTTAAAGCTGGAAACTTCAATCATGGAATCTTTATTTAATTCTGAAAACCTCCCAGCATGTCCAGTGGTAGAGATTACAGCAATTAACTCTAACCCTTTACTTTTTGTATAAACTAATAAATCTTTCAAGAATTCTTTTTGGTAATTTGGATGAAGAGTATCATTCAATTCGGGATAGATCTCACTTTTATAAGGTAATTTATTGCCGTTAAAATAAATCATTAATGTATTAATCTCTAGAGATAACAGTTCATCTATAAAAGATTTCCATTCATTCAGCTTCCACAAAGAAATCCACTCATTTGTTTTTAATAAGCTAGGATGATAATCGCCATCTCCGAAAAATACATAATATCCTGTTTTCATTTAAGGCCTGTTTAAGTTAATAATTTTAAATAAGAGTTTTTTTTATGTGTAACTTTTTTATCTGAGAGTGGCATCCTCCCTGCCTGATAGCCTATATAAAGAGCCTCTTGTGATGAAAATTTCTCCAACATTCCTTTGTTTTTATATAAATCATTCGGATCTTTTTTAAAATAGATCGAGTTACTAATATCTTCTATTGTTAATTTTCCATCTCTACATATTGCAAGTATATTCAATATATTTTGATTTTTATTCTTATTATCCTGTAACGAAATTATTCTGGGCAGTCCTTCGACTTTAGCATAATAATAACCTATGTTAGCAGCATCAACTGCTCTAATCCTATCGATAATCTCCGAGTTTAAAACCAAATTTTTTAGATTTAATTGTACAACTCCTTTTGTTCCTTTATAGTACAGGCTCGCCTTTTTATGTTCTAAGTCTATCGCTTCGAGGTTATAAATATAACCCTTTGCGTACCATGCGGCGATAAAAATTTTTCTTAAATATTTTATAGGATTGACCAGTTCTGTAACTGAGAAAGAAAAATCAAATGAACTTTGGTTCTCGATACTATGTACAATAAGTGATGCAGGCAAAATGGCAAAAAATGAAATTATTGTCTTTATTAAAAAACAACAACCAATCATATAAACCAGATTTGCTACACTCATTTTACTGAAATTTGCTAAAACCATGGATATTATTGTTACTAAAAGTTCTCCAACTGTAGATGATAGAAGACTTCTTAAAGCAAAGTACTTGCCTCCTATAAGTTCACTTAATTTACTCAATAAAATAATATTAATTTGAGATCCAATCCAGATACTAAAAGTACTGGCTAATGCAAAACGGATGTATGGATTAAAAACTTGAAAGAACATTTCTTTATCCTGCAAAAATTCGGGGGCAGGAAGATGTACAACCAAATACGCATACCATGCAAAAATTAATTGACAAATAATACCGTATAAAACCAGCTTTCTCGCTAATTCACTTCCATATAACTCTGTGATTATGGTGCTAATGATTAATGAAAATGGGAATATAAATACACCGCCTGATTGGATAAAGCTACCAAGGCTAATGTAGCTATATCCCATTGCTAAATTTGCTAACAGTGAAGTAACATACATAACTGATAAAATACATATTTTTGTATCTGCTCTTTCCTTAAAATAGACTATTTTTTGCATGGAACCCCATCCTAAATCTATACAAAAATTACACTATAGGATTAATTCATAATCCAAAAACAAACTTTATGCCATTATAAATTAAAAATGATAAATCCTAAAATAAATTTGACCGTTTGATTTACAACATTTCCACATCCAACTTCATAATTAGAATAATTCGAGACTCCATATTGTCATTAAGCCTTTTGTTATATTTAAAAATACAAAAGCATTTAGAGTTACATTACTTCATTTTCCCCTACGAAGCCTTCGATACTTATCAAGGTTATTCTTTTTCTAATGTATATTTCCAACACGAATTACGCCCTTTAGTTGATTCGTAATTGCTTATCTCACCCTTTTCCTACAATCGACAAGCAGTTGTTTTTTTATCGCTCCAACCTTGACACCTGTATTCTTGGGTTTGTTTTTTATTTTCATAAGGCTAATTCAATCTCTGTTATCAACTTTGGCCAAATTACATTTTCAAAATAAAGCGTAGCATGTTCTTTTTGAAGAACATCTTTTGCAATCATATAGCTAGTACCTTTTCGAATTACTTCAGGTACAAGTTCTTCTTTTTCAATATTATTGAGTCCATTTAACCATTCTATAAATTTGGGCTGTTTAAATTGCTTTATTAAAAATTCGCGTCTTTGACTTTCTTTATTAACTCGATCAATTTCTTCTTGGGAGATATATGAGTCTTCCTCCCATAAAACGCCTTGGCATAGGTGATTTACTAAAACAGCAGACGGAGATTTCATGCCCTTATATCTTGTAGGATTATTTGTAATTCCGAATGAAAATTTATTTATTGAATCTTGAATTTGCTCCGGCCTAAATAATGAGGCACATTTTTTAAATATGTTTTTTAGTTCTATTAAACCGAAATTAATTTGTTTTAATGGCGTTAGATCGATTTTTTTCCACTCATCTGTTAAATCAGTAGTAGTAGTAATATTTAAACTACTACTACTATATAGGGAGCTCGCTAACGGTTCTGCTAACGCTTGATTAGCCAAATTCCTTTTTTGCTTATGCTGAACATCTATCATTGCCTGATATAAGGATTTTGGAAGTTCAAATACCCTGTAGGCATTTTGGCCACTTTTATATTGTAAAACCTTTACCCCCCCTTTTTTTACAATTCGAAATATTAAATTCCTCACTCGTTCTGGAGAGACATTCAACGCATTTCGAATTTCCTCTGTCTCAATTGGTGGTGTTATCAATGAGCCATTATTGTGACAATGTTCGAATATTATGTTTATTAGATAGCATTCTTTTTTTGAAAATAATCGTAGATCGGTAAATTGATTTACATCGAAATTTGCTAACGTAGTTTGTAACGAATTGCTAACGAGTTGCTCACTCATAGATAACGGGTTGCTAACCATATGATCGCTTGTTGCTAACGGTTCGGTAACGGATTGATAACTATTTGGTATCGGATTAGTGATTACTTTAGTAAGAGGTAGAATTTCTAAATGTTTTTCTTTTTGTAATTCATACTTCGATGGTAATACCTCTTTTAATAGATTATTTTGAGTGCTTACTTTATTCTCAATCTGATTTGTAAGAGTTGATTTTTTTTTGGCATCACCTTTCCCTATACTTTTTAATGCTTCAAAGGATCCAACCTTTTGTACAGAGAAAAATTGTTTTAACCTATCATCTTTAATTGCCATTTTTAAGCCTCCATGGCCTCAATTATTTCATGGTTACTTGATTTAGGTTTTGTTTTTATTTTTGATTTTTCAGGATTGATTCTATTCCATATATCTTGAACAATACCATAATAATCATCTGCGAGTTGTGATGCTGCATCATATTCAATAACAGAGAGTTTTTCTAAACTACTTTCTTGTCCTTTTGCTGCAACTCTAATTGAACTAGCAGTTATTAGTTCAGGAAATAACGTCCTATACTGTGCTTCAATTTGGGTGCTTAACTTTGTACGCTCTACTTTTGTTGGAATTAAAATAAAATTAGACCAGGATAGTTCCATTTTTGCTTTAAAGTCATTAATCATTTCAATGTTCTGCATTAACGATCGAAATGTTTCTATATCGCAGGCTATTGGACAGATCACATCTGTTGCTGCTGCCAAGGAATTTTGAATTAAAAAATTCCAATTAGGTGAATTATCAAAAATAACAACTTGGAATTTATTTTTTAATGGTTTTATAAGACGTTCAATAACAAATTCTCGTCTATTTTCATCTCTAATTCTTTGTTCTAACAGATTAAGGTTTGAAGATTCAGGAATGTAAAAAAGTGTCGGTAAATCGGTTTCATGTATAGCATCCTCAATTGAGCACCCTCCTTCTGCTTTGGATTTTGCGGATTCATATAAACCAAATACTTCTTTAATATCATCTACATTGGTAATTTCTTCATCCTTACTTAGATTATGAGTAACTGTACACTGTACATCGAGACCTATTACAAGTGTATTAATACCATTGAGAGCTAACATCCTAGCCAAATTCAATGCTACAGTTGATTTTAATACTCCACCTTTGGGTGTGTAAACTGAAATTACTTTAGTATCTTCAGGAGGAGTTAAAAACCCATGGTGTCTGCCAATCTCTGGTAAATCTTTGTGTTCCCATATTCTAATTTCAGTTTTCCCCCTTTTTACCCGCTGCGCCTTAGGTATTAAACCACTTAATTCGTCTCGGTAGAGGCTAGTTTTAGTCTTTTCTATACGATATAACTTTACCACTTCTTTTGGAGTCCAGTTCTTTGCCATGGTTCGTGTCTTCTATGTTATGTTTGTACTTCGATTAACCTTAAAAATATAACATTTAGTATTTGGTGTCAATAAAGCTTCATAGTATTTTATAAGTGTAAGTTATTAAAATATAGATGATTTGTTTTTAGTTGGTGTTATTTCTTTAGTTAGGTATATCATATAATATCATCACGCTAGTTGATAAATGGTATTATGGTGTTATTGATCACGAAGCGCTAACTGTAGCAGTTGTGTTGTGTTATTTGTAAGGGTTTAATTAACCACCTCCTTTGCAGGGAAAATCAGCTTAGGTATATTGCGCATATCTTCTAACTCATCTGGATTCACATTAAATGGCAGAAGCATCTCAAGTTGCTCTAAGGTATGGGCA
>JACCWN010000150.1 GCA_013697625.1 Legionella sp. | reverse complement strand
GACTCCTCATTGACACCGCTTTCTCTTCAGGTAACCTGTCATCAGAAGCAATGCCTAGGTGTTCCAATAATTGGACAATATATAAATTGTAAGGGTTTACTGTCTCACCAATGGGGTCCACTTTAGTCCTTCCTATTCCCCCTTTAGTCCAACTGGGTTTAATTTTGAGACAATTGCCTTGCCATGCTTCACTGATAATCAGAAACTCAATAAGTTTTTCTATATGGTATTTTTTTAGAAAATGCCAGGCATGATGAACATTTCCAATTAAAAATAAATCATCAATCAGTTTATGAATGATGAACGCACTCTGTTTCTTATCCTTGAAGCTGCCTCGATTATCCATTTTTAAATATCGGTTGGCAGTCTGTCTCAAAGACTGTTTACGCATGTTTCCTTCTCTAAAAAATATTTGCCCTGATTTTGGTTTAGTGTTGGTCGAGCGTTTCACTCAAAAAGTGATACCAGGCTTAGGCCACAAGGCTCTATTTGGGGGCAAATCAATCATTTATATGGCAAACGATATTGCCGAGGTACAGCGGTTTTTATTGGTGATTTTCTCCTTTTATTTTTAATAACTGGATGACAAAGCAAGCAAGGCTTTGCCAGATTCTTGGTCATTAAAGAAATGTTGATGACAGTAAGTGAGACTTACGCTGCTGAAAAGCAGATTATCCATGAGGGTTTCCCGACTTAAACGTCTCCAGCCACAGGTTAGGGAAGGAAGGTGGCTTTGCACAAGACCATCAAGGTTTCGCCTGTGCTTCCCAGGCTCATCAGTTGTGCTTGAGTAAAATTATCAAATTGGTGCTTGCTAGGCAAGGGGTTTTATAAGTATATTTTGTCCTGTCGGATACTGCCCGACAGGACGAAATGGTTTAATGCATTGATTACAATGTAAAATCAATAGTTGTATTCTGCGTCACTGCGGATAAATCCTCAGTGACGCATTAAGCTTTCTCTTTACTTATGAAACTTACTTTATTAATCTCAGGATAGTCCCTAATTTCAAATAAACGAGATTTGTCATGCGATACATTATATACGTTGCTTTGCCTTTAATTTTCGTTTTTTTAGGAAGCTTATTTATGATAAATATTCCTTTTGATATATTTTTAAAACCACTTTCCAACAATCGTAATATAATCCTAATAATTTTGCTTATACTTGCAGCACTGTTTCCTAAGAAAATAATGTATGGATTGGAGCATATCAATCCATACTCGTGGCTTATTATTAGCTTTTATTTAGTAGGTACCTTAGTAATAGAATATAAAACTTATTCCTATAGTATTCCTTTTACAGGGATTTTATTCACAGGCCCTTTAATAGTAGCCTTTATTTATTTTTCTCAAAAAAACTATAAATTACTCTTAAAGAATGGATCATTATCGAAAAAAGATAGGTTTAAAATTGATTTATTTCTAATGACCACAGCATTTTTATTATCAGGGTGTATCTTATTAATTGTACAAATAAATAACATTGATTTTAGATCCATCTGGCCATTATATCTTTTTTTTATAAGTTTTTATGGGTTTCTTTTTTCATTCTTTTACGCAATAATTTGTATTTTATTTAATAAAAATCATAAAAAATATACCTTATTTTCATCATCAATAGTCATTTTAGTTTATAGTTCAATGCCATTATTTCCAAAAAATGGTTTTGTTTTTAATATTAGTAACGGCGAACCCTTTTATGCGCTTTCAATTCTTTTACTATCGCTTCATTTGCTTGTGGGTTTATCCCATATTATTAAGAGAAAAAATTATTAGTATTTTAATATCTTAATATGACCATCGTTGCCTTGGATTCATTGAGCTTTTGCCCCCCTAATTCATTGGAATTTCTTTTTAACGTCTAAAATATCTGATTTACTAGTCACCGCATGGTAGGTGTCCAAATCTTGATTAGCATTAGCCGCAAAAAGATTTTTTGCTTTATACTTTTTTAAAGTTTCCTCAGTAAATAATTTGATGGCTTCAACTGATGCGGGATTTCCTATATTTATAAAGTTTTTTTTATCATATAAAAGAACATACTGTTTAAGTCTGAGCTATCTTTATTTTTTAAATCTTGAATAATTTCTGGTATGAAAGTTGTTTCTAACCCTGAAGATTTCTTTGCCAGTTCCATTTTTAATACCCAATGGTAACTGAAGAACCGTATTCGAATTACTAAACATTGTTTGAGGTGTGGCTATTTTAACTACTGTAATAGGAAGCATTGGAGACTTAGTGTTTGTCTTATCATATTCCGTAATGCTTTCAACACTAAAAAAAGCTTCTCAAAGCCAATTTTTAAACTTTTAGCAAATTGGTTATCAAAAGCCTCCCTATGTGCTACTCCAGTCAAGTGCTTATTGAATACCACTGCTTCTAAACCGGATGTAAAAACTGTCTCCCTTGTTTTAATCGCCATATTTGCTTCTTTATTAACCATTGTCGTAGCTGCGGCAGCCACCTGCGCAGATTTTTTTACAGCTCCAGGTCTTGTTTTTTCAGCATATTGATAAAAGGAAAGCATAGCGTAATCAAAAATATATTGTACTTGGGTTAATGTAAACATTTTAAACTAAGCATAACAAATGATGGATTATACTGACTAAATTAGTAATTATCAAAAGATGTAGGTTTTATTTTTTGATTTTTACTTGGTCGATTAATATGAGAGTAAATCAGTCGTGAGACTGTGAATAAAGGGCATTTGTTTTACCACTTGGGTGGGCTCAAAGACATGTTGTCTAACTAGGCTTTTCATTGCAACCTCCTTGTACCAAATGTATTGACCTGCTTTGATAGGGGGATAACCTGATCTCATAATCAATGCTATTTGAGATGACATTTTCATGATTTCATCAGGTCTTAAAGGCTGGTGCGATTGAATTCTTTGTTCCTTCATTTGGTGGTGTATGTTCGTTTCATGATATTAATATTGGTTTAACCAAAACCGCTGCTTACATTCCCAAAGAGATTTCAACCCATGCGGTAAATAACAAACTCACTACTATGAATGCCGTAGGCTCTAAAGAAAATGGTTTTGTCTATGAGGTAGAATGGTGGGATAAGAAGTTCAAAAGAACACTTGAATGTGCAAGCAACGAGTATTCCGAAGCCACAGCAAAGGCAACGCTTGAACTTGCAAAAAAAATTGATAGTTAGACTATATGGTAGGCGAAATTCCTGCCAAATTATCATTTTTTTACATCACTGGATCTACTTCACAGGTCTCGTTTAGGACAATGGTATTCGGTTAAGATTTATTATGTGAAAAAATCATTCATTGTCCTCTATATCAAATTTATCGCTGTACATGTCTTCGTCATGAATCCCCTGGCCTCCATCAAAAAGCAGACCCTTAGGTAACTGTATAAGAACATGCCAGCACTTATCAGAATTTTTAATTATAATAAACGCGATATTTACTTTTCCAGTAAATTTCAGATTCCATAGGTAAGCGCTCAATAAACCACCTCCTTTTTTAATTTATATTTTTGCAAGATACTTTCTGCAGTTAATAGCAGGAGTTCATCATGAAAGTAGAAAATAAGAATAAGAATAAATACTGGCAAGACC
>JACCWN010000132.1 GCA_013697625.1 Legionella sp. | reverse complement strand
AAGATAAAAACTCATTTAAATCACTTTGCTATTAAGTACAAATTAATTGTTAGAGCCAACCAGATTGCCTGGCAGGAGCTTAAAAATATGGCCGCCTAATTCTTCAGTGTGCGTAACATGAGTTAATGATTTTTATCAGCAATTTGCCCTGCTGGCATTGCATGATGGCATGAAGCTCACCTATTTTGACACCACTCTTGACATAACTACCCAACAACAATTACGACAATTTAAAAACGCCTGTATTGAACAAGATGCAGCCCTCATAAGTCAGCAGCCAATGCTACCCCTAACCGCAGCACAACTGGTGGCCTTATCTCAAAAGCCAAGAAAAACTTTTGCTGAAACCCGCCTTTATAAAAAACAGCAACTCATAGAATTTTATAACCTGTCAGAACGTGATGATGTCTCTATTACCGCCATGGCCAATATGGATAACGATGGGCGGTTTAAAAAACAAGTGTTAGCCCTGGAGCTGGCTTTGGGTGATACCGCACTTGCTCAAAAACGATTTGTGGCCCAACTTGAAGACAGCGCACAATTTGCAGCAGACTTAACCCATTATGCAACTTTACAACTGCTTTATAAAAAAGTCATAGAAACTCTGCATTTAACCACCACCCATAAGACTTTAGCGCTTAATGATTATCAATACAGCAAAGACACCATTCTTCACAGTGGTTTTATAGCTTGGGTAGAAGAGCATCGCCCAATTCTTCAAGGGCTCATCTCATTGCCATCCGCAAAACTCTTACAACACGACCCCTTACGCTTTCTTTCAATGTTGCTGGCTAGGATGGGTTTAAAACAAAAGAGGGTAGGGCGGGCAGAGCAGGGGCTTTATCATCTGGATGCCTCGCGCATTAACCTATTAAATGCACTGATTATGCGGCGTGCCAAGGGTGTTGCTGGTGTGTCAGCGCCACTGGATACCTCATCATGCAGCATCAAAGAGGCATCAACTACTGAATTTTTTGTAGAAACATTTAGAAAAATTAAACTGTTTTTCACCAAAAACAGTCCTGATATTCCCGTATTTGCTTAAATAAACAAACTGACTCTAATTTGCTGTTGTTAAGCAGGTACTTTATCGTCCCAAACAAATTAAAGCGTATAATTTAACCTTATAGATTTTATTAATTACATTAAAAAATAGTTAATTATACGTTTTTGTTCTTTTGTTTACTTAATTTTGCCTTATTTTACAAAGATTTTTGGGAACACTTAGGCAGATGTTCTCTATATATAAGGTCTCACTGTTCCCAATAATTAATGTCTTTATTGCTTCATAAAGTTAGTCGGTGTCGCCATGATATGGACTCATCCTCCCTTTTAAACGGCTATTAGATGAGCCAAAATGGTTTCGTCAGAAACTAAAAAAAGAAAGTAGAGTCCATATCATTGCGACACCGACAAGTTAGTCGCTGTCGCGAAATTAAAACTTATCTCAAAACCGAGCCGCGCATAAGTAAGCGGATGGTTTCAGTATCATTTCCAGAGATTTGGGCAACTTCAGGATGCTAGTTTCATACCAATTGAATTAATGTTCAACAAAGCCGACATGATCTAAAGAGCCGTGGTGCAAACAGTGTTTGGTTAACTGTGTAGCAAATTTTGATTGTTGTTTTAAGTTGAGATCAGAAAAAGAACGGTAATTGATGTCAAATTCATCGATTAAATCATCCAGCTTATCGACATGGTAAATCACAGGTAATGCGGCTCCTGTAGTCATAGCAAATTCTGGAAAAATTAAATAAGAAGTAGCAATCATCAGACCTTTTTGAGCACTGAAAGAGAGCCCTTCATCCATCAATAAAAAGACTTTATCATTCAAGCAGTCTTCGACATAAAGACCCCCAAAAGGTAGGGTTTCAAGCACTGATAATACCCCGTAGGATGCATTTTGTAGTGTATCTAGCATCTGTAATTTTTCTTGAGGCCATTTTTTTGTAAGATAAACTTCGCGAGCACATCGTTCAATTATTTTAATTCCATTGTGTACATAATGAAAAAGTATATGATTAAATAAAACGCCCAGTTCCTGTTCATTTTCAACCACAACGTTTTTTTTGTGAGCAAGTCCAAGTTGTTTTGCAGCCTGTTGAATCATGTCTTTAGATGGAATTTTTAGAAGTTGATGAACAATCTCCATGCTCTTTTTTCTTCGAGTACGATAAATCTAATGTCTCTTGAGTTGGTCTTTGGCTCTTTACTTCTTGGTCTTTCATTGACATACTTCGGTCCCGAAAAAAAATGATACAAGGATAAAGGGAAGTTGAGTATCTGTAAATCAGGAATAGAGCACAAATTTTTAAAAGCTCAAAAGATTATTATAGAAGTGTGGCCGAATCATCCTCTAATACAATTAATGAATGCTCTAGATTGGGAGCAATTAAGTAAACTTATACTTTCGGATTTGAAGAAGTCGACAGCCAAGTTAAAGTGGTGGTTAGGTGTAAGGGCTCGCTTTCATAAACACGCGGGCTCGCACTTATCGCAAAAAATGGGCTCACATTAATTGACTCTATCCGAAAATTTCGGCTCACATTAAATGATTTTATAAATTTCATGGCTCACATTA
>JACCWN010000112.1 GCA_013697625.1 Legionella sp. | reverse complement strand
CAAATGAACCACGATAGCTGGGTCAACCAAAGTTGGCTTTGAAAAGGCTTGAGCGGAGTGCGGTGAAAGTCGCACGCTCCGTTCTCATGGGACGGGATCACAGCAATGTGGTTCCGTTACCTACCATTAGTCAAAAAATTCCTTTGCCCCAGGAGGGCGTATTTAGATCAATATATGGAAACTAGAAGTTCAGATGAAAATGAGCCCTTATTCATTACACGCTATGGCACACGATTGCAGACACTGGATGTGTATAGGATTTGCCAAAGGGTCTTAAAGCAAGCGTTGGCTTTTTTACCCGAACAGGAAAAGTTTGAATTCACACCTCATAAATTACGCCATACCTTTTTGAAAAAAGTCACTGACAAACATGGGGTGCATTTTGCGCAAGAATTGAGTGGTAATGTGTCCATTAAAGAAATTTTCAGATATGCCAAGCCGAGCCAAGATGAAATACAGGCAACGATTGAAGAGTTATTTGAATAATTAAACAAGGTTATGGCCTGAGTAGTTAATTTTTAAATGTGATAAATTGGCTATTGAGCTCCTTCAGTTGGAGGAGAGTATTACTGGGGTGAATTATGAAACGTAAATTTGAACAGGTTAAAACCATGGTTCCAGTTCGCATTTGCCCCATTGTCATTTAATCCTTAATTCAAAATTTCAGCTTATCTTGGGAATTACAAACTAGACTATTTAGACGCAAAAAAATCAAATAGACTGTCGTATTTGACTTTATGTCGTTTATATGCGACAATTGATCATATGAATAAGAAGAATAATCGTATATTACGAAATTACATCACTCAATCAGGCAAAGTGCCTTTTGTAGAATGGATAAAAGGCATTAAAGATCCTGTTACACGCCATCGAATAAGACGGCGATTGGATAGAGTAGAGCAGGGCCACTATGGAGACTATAAGCCATTAGGCGATGGAATTTGTGAATTAAAATTAGCTTTTGGCTCAGGATATCGTATTTATTTTGCGGAATGTGATGAAGTTATTATTATTTTGTTATGCGGTGGCGATAAAAGTAGTCAGGTGAGAGACATTAATACCGCCAAAATCTATTGGCAGGAATTATTGGAGCGCGATCATGAATAAAGAACACTTATTAAAAAACACTGTGAGTTATCACGATGAATTTATAGATTCATTGCGTAATCCAGAAGAGGCTTACGGGTATTTGCAAGTTGCTATAGAAGAGTATCAAGATGATAATGATGCCGAAGCCTTGCTTGTTGCCTTAAGGAATGTAGCTATTGCACAGGGTGGAATGACTGAACTTGCCAAAAAGACACATTTAAATCGACAAAATCTTTATAATATTTTATCTAAAAAAGGTAATCCGAGATTGGACACTTTCGGTTTAATACTTAAGGGACTTGGTTTCAAATTATCAATTGAGCAGAGTGAGGCAAGAGCGAACTAATCCAAAAAGTCTAATTAATTGTAAAACTAAACTGAGGGTAGGGTACCAACCAGGCCTAAGCTAGGAATATTATCTCCTTAGGTCTGATTAATTGTATAATCAGACCTAACATAATATGTTGTTTTACATATTTATTTTATTAAAATTTATTTAATTAAGCCTGATTATTTATTATAATTTTTGCAATGATCATGTTTTCATTGGAAACATATGTCTATTTCTAAAATAAATCCAAAACTCATTGCTACAATAGATGAAAAAATAAGCGATATGAAAACTGAAGTGCTACAGGAATGAAGATATTTTTATAAGCTTAATACCTTCAAATACTGATTGGCAGCTGATCCATGTTGCGATAATAACCCAATTAATTTGTAAATCCATCTAAAACCGCTTATTAAAAATGAGTTTAAGTTCTAAATCGAGAATATATTACATATTAATTGCCCAATAGGATTAAAAAAAACGCATTAAGATTATTGAGATATTTGAATTTCATTACAAAATAAATACTATACTTTACATGAGATTATCGAGTTATTGTCAAATCTGGTGTATGGCATTAGGCAGCCTTCCTGTCTGATTGCTCAACAACCTGTACCCCATCTTCAAATTTTACGTTATTAATAACAAGTGTTAATAGATTAAAACCTTTAATTT
>JACCWN010000111.1 GCA_013697625.1 Legionella sp. | reverse complement strand
TCTGCGCTCCCCAATGACTGACGCCTTGTCGTATGCCTTATATTTTGCCTTCGGCAAAACATCCGGCCCTAAGGCTACCAGGGACTACAGGCCTCGGTCTTCGACCTTCCTTGGCCTGCAGCGAATGAGTTTAAAAGTTATGCTGATTTAAAAGTATCATTCAATAGTATTGATAAAGTTGGAGACTTATTTGTTTTTGATATTGGAGGAAACAAACTGAGACTGATAGCAAGCATCCATTTTAATCGAAAAAAATTATATATTCGCCACATTTTAACCCATAAAGAATATGATAAGGGCGACTGGAGGAAATGAATATGACCGCTTTAGCACATAATGATTTTATACAAGATACTATTCAATGCTGGAAAAAAATTTCCCCTGTTATTCATGAGCCTCAAAATCCTGATGATTATGAAAAATTATCTAGTCTACTTGATAACCTTCTTGATGTTGTTGGAGAAGATGAATCTCACGAGCTCATAGGGCTTGTAGATGTAATAAGTCATATGATTTCTATTTATGATGATGAGCACTATCCGTTCTTAGAAGAAGGAACCGGCATTGATGCTTTGAAATTCTTGATGGAACAACATGATTTAAATCAAAATGATTTGAAAAATGAAGTTGGAAGTCAGGGCGTTGTTTCGGAGATTTTAAATGGTAAGCGTCAATTGAATGTTACACAGATAAGAAAACTTTCCCAGCGGTTTAAAGTATCTCCTGTAACTTTTATTGATTAGTTAGCTACGTGAATTATTGTATCTGAAAACACAGAAATACTATACAAATATAGGGTCTGTTGACATTTGATCATTTGATCCGAATTGCATGCAATAAAGCCAAATGAGTTTAAGCAGCAAACTTATAATTCTAAAGATAAACTCTCCAGAACAACCGATAGTTGCGTCAAGCTAGTAGTAGTAGAATATATTGGAGATAGGGCGCCATTAAAACAAACTTCAAAACGTTTTTTTAATAAATTTCAGCATGATAAAGGTATAGTGACAGCTTTATTGTCTTTTGTTGCTCAAGGTAATCAATACAAAGCAGAGCAGTTATCAAATCCTAAGCATTTTTTAGTTAAAGCAGATGTGACAGACTATTCTTTTAGAGCCTTTAAATGCATTAGCGCCTATGAGTATGCGCTTTGGGCTGGCGATAAACACATGGCACGGATGATAGAAGACAAAGTACGACATGCTACAAATCCAGATGCTGAATGTATAAGAACTGAACTACTGCGACAGTGGCGAGAGCTAAAACTGAATAGGAAAGGTTTACATTATACTTTAAACGATCAAGAGTACTGTGAGGTTGAATATAATCCAAAATCTTTGTTTGCAGCCTACCAATTTTACATCACGAACTATCAAACTTGGGTGGAAAATAGCCAGTGGGTGGAATTAAATCAAGCTTGGTGTGCCGTAGGATCCCAGCAAAAACTAATGCCTGCGCACGCTATTCAAGAGATGTGTATGAAGCGTTCTTTTAAACCAATACCAAGGTTTGAAGAAAGCAGGTTGGTTCGAGCTTTTGATATTTGTGATTATATGACTGGTATTGCTGGAAAGGTCTTTCCTTTAGGAGAATCTATTACCGAGGGTTTGGGTATTAATTTTGCTCTAGGCAGAACAATAACCGAGAGACCCCTAGCTCAGGTCACCGGGCAGTGGGGCGGGGGAAGTCATGGAGCAGTCGATGATAGGGAGGCTTTGAAAAGCCTATTTGAGATAAGAAACTCAGAGCTTAGCTGCGAGCCAAACTTCAAAAAAGATGATATAACTCAAGTAATAGATAGACCTCAAGCATTATTATCAGAGCCTGTAACAACTGTAGCACAATCTCCTTATCCAACGGAACAAACAGTTACTCCTCTTGAAAATTCGCCTCAGGAACAAAAGGTTGCTGTTAATATAGCTTATCCGCAATCTTCGCCACTACAATCTAATCATTGCTCAAGCATTTCTCTGAGAATGCTTTGTGTTTTTTCCACAACCTTAGGTGCCACGGCTCTTCTAATCGCTTGCACAGCTTTAAGCATCACAACACTTGGTGGCGCACTTTTAGCAGGCATTGGGGCTGGCTTAATGTTAGGCAGCGCCATAGGCTTTTTCAATGTACCCAAAACCAATTTTTGTGAAAGCCCCAAAGGAATATTAATCCCAGTAGCACCAGTGCATGTGACTGAACTAGATGTGGTCAATAAATTACCGATGCCATTTGAATTTATCAGTCATCGTATTGGCAGATCTAGGACAACAAAATTAACAATTCAGATTGCTGACTGCAACTCACCATCTGATAAAGACATAATAACAATCGAGGTTGCAGGAAAATATGAAGATTGTGAATGGGAGCTTATAAAACATGGGAGAAACCATGGAACAGTTTCTAATATAGCAACTCCTAGGTATCCTGAGTATCTAATTACCTATAAGACACCTACTCAAATAGTAATGGCTATTAATCTCATCCTTTCCAAAATATGGGACGATAACTTTAAGGCCGAACAAAAATCAGCATTGGTGTCTTATCAACTTAATACCAAACAATACGATTTATTGCTGGATAAGACTATAGATTTTATAGTCAGGCCAAGAATAAATAGCCTAATTGACATGATTCTATCTCATTCATTTGAAATACATGGTGGTGCAAAAAATTTAGGGGCAAAATGGAATAATAAATCAGTAACAAAGCATATTTTTAATATTTTTCCAAAGTTGCTAAGCTACCAATCTTCGGATGCCCTCGATAATCCAATCACATTGGCCCAATTTAAAGCCTTATATCATGATGTATGCACTGAGCTAGCTGCAAAGCCCCAACTGAAGACAACTTTATTTAAAGCCGGCAAACGCGCTCCCAGCACTGATAAATTATATAGAGATTGCATTGAATTGCTTGGACTATTTGAGGCATCCATGCAAGAAATATATGATGCGATTTTAGAGTACAGTCCTTTGCCAAAAGAGGTGGCTGGTATTATTCGGGGTTATTGTGCTTAACAGCTAATCGTGATTTTTACTTAGAAACGATCTGGTCTGATTATAGTATTTTTGTGCATAAATTGACATTTTTTGGGAAATTGATTACTATAACAAAATTAGTTTTAATAACCGCTAGTCGAGGTTTATACATATCATGAAAATTATATCTTAAGTAAGCCCTATCAAAAGGGCAATGATAAAAAGCCATCTTGGCTTTTTATGTTCGCAATGCCCTGACCGGCAAACTTAAGAGAATACATGATGCATAAACTGATTCAATTTAAAAATCTTGGTCTATCCTTTCCACATAAAACCTGTTTTGAAGCCTTTAATGGTGAGGTTTACTATGGCTCACGAATTGCCATTATAGGCCGAAATGGTGTGGGTAAGTCGACTTTGCTTAAAATGTTACACGGATCTGCTACACCTTGTCATGGTGACATTGAGTATTCTCGCGATTTATGTGTGGGGTATTTACCACAAATTGTTCAAGAATTTCAGGCATTGAGTGGTGGGCAACGTCTAAATAAAAAGCTTTCTGGGATTCTCGCCTTAAATCCTAACTTGCTGTTATTGGATGAGCCTACAAATCATCTGGATAGCCATAATCGTCATTCTTTGATACGGCGCCTTATGCAATACCAAGGAGGGCTTGTAATTGTTTCTCACGATGTTGAATTGATTTCAAAAACGACTGATATCCTTTGGCATATTGATGGTGAACGGGTGATCGTCTTTAATGGCGGTTATCATGAGTATCAGCAAGAACAATCCATAAAGGTCTCAGCCCTTGAGCAAGAACTTAAAATGCTATCACGACTAAAAAAAGGAGCACATCAGACCTTGATGAAAGCGCAAGAACGTAATAAGTCAACCCGTATCAGGGGTGAAAAACATATAAATCAACGCAAGTGGCCTACCGTACGCTCGCCCACAAAAATGGGCAATGCAGTAACGAGTTATTGTCAAATCTGGTGTATGGCATTAGGCAGCCTTCCTGTCTGATTGCTCAACAACCTGTACCCCATCTTCAAATTTTACGTTATTAATAACAAGTGTTAATAGATTAAAACCTTTAATTT
>JACCWN010000102.1 GCA_013697625.1 Legionella sp. | reverse complement strand
AAATTAAAGGTTTTAATCTATTAACACTTGTTATTAATAACGTAAAATTTGAAGATGGGGTACAGGTTGTTGAGCAATCAGACAGGAAGGCTGCCTAATGCCATACACCAGATTTGACAATAACTCCAGCAGCCAAACTAAGTATTTAAACTAGAGTCTTCAAGCCTATAAAAGTCCAGCGATCGCTGTGTATATAAGAACCTACATTTTTTATATAAAGAGCTCTTCTATGGTTTCTTGCATCTCATGCTTTGGCCCAAATTAATGTTTTCCTCAATTATTAATGTGTTTTTAACATTACCAAAAACCCGGAACACTTCCTTTTAGGGAGGGAGACAATTTAATGTCACATTCATTGCTAGGGCAATTCTTTTTATCCTTGTTTAAGGTTAAAAGAAATTTAAACTGTTCGCTCAATTTTTTTTCAAGATAGTCCATTCTCAAAGAATCAGGAAATGATTGTTCAACTGGAAGTAAACAAGTGCACCAACCACTGGTGCTTGAAGCTTGGAATTGACTACCAAAAAGTTGTTTCTTCCCTATACTGATTAGGTATCTATCAATTGTCATCGCAACCAATGCTTTTTGTTTTAAATCACCTAATGATAGGGCTTTGCTGGCCCAAATGAATGCTTGATAATAGTGATCGGGTACATCGCCATGCTGATAGATCAGGGCTGCAGCTGCATAGTCTTCCATTGTGGAAATACAACCCTCACCCATGATTTCACCCACCCTTTTTCGCCTTTTAAGGTCTTGTTCAATCAACTGATTGATTTCCTTCCTACTCATATCAGTGCCAAAACCAACCCGTTCTTTTTGATCTGCTAAATACATAGTGTGTAATTCTTTAGAACGGATTATTTGTAACCTAGGATCAGAAATGCAAGTTGCAAGGGCAGGTAATTGTTGAGAAAAAGCAGCAGTACTTGAAATCATAAAGCCAGTGTATATAAACAAAAACCAAATAATCAGGGTATGTGTATGATGTAGCCCTAACATGAGTAGGTTCTTTCTCAAAACTTGCTGGTCAGGCATTCCTATATCCTTTTAATTATCCCTTTAAAAAACCCTATACTCAAAAAATGTATAAAAGGTAATTTTAAAATTGTAAAATCCTGCTTAAACTCAGAATCTGAACGGTGGTTCGAATTACAGGGCGTATGAGCGTACATCTTAGCTACAGAGAAAATTCTGAGAAAAACAGTCAACATGACTCAGCTCCTATCACTGCTGACATTCCATCACAGAGCGGGTAACATGCACATGGATAGGTTCTTGTTGGTTTTGATAAACCATGTTGTGAATATCATCCAGATAGTATGCCATTTGATGTTGAGACTTTTGACTATCCCACTTAAACCTTGCGGATTTATTTATTAAAAAGTTTACAAATATATCCAACATTTTAAATTCTGAATTGTAGCCTTCTATCCATAAAAATTGTCCTTGCTCATTTACTTCTAAAAAAACATAGGATCCGTCTTCACTCACAATAAAGTCAAAGGCCCCAAACATCAGTCCCATTTTAATCATGAATTTTTTTATTTTAGCTTGAAGTTCTTGAGGTAACTGATATGGATCTATAGATAACTCCCCATCTGGTATCTTGCGCCAATCAGTTTTACCCTTTAAATGAAGTTGAGAATTTAATTTAGCTGCGACAATATAGTCACCAAAACAGGTCACTCTCAATTCATAAAGCTTTTTTATTTCCTTTTGATATATGCCAGGGGCGAACTGTAATAGATCGTCTCGGGGTAGGTCAACTGTATTTATTTTAGATGTAAATACAACTTTTACTTGTTGGTTTTCATTCCAAATATTAATGGACAATGGTTTATAGATAACCCCGCCAACTTTATTTTCTTCTATAAAATCTCTAATTTTTTTTGGATCATTACCACACAAGGTGCTTGGAATATTCATTCCACACTCAACAGCCATTTTCAATTGGTATAACTTTGAGGCTGCATTGGTTGCAGCTTTTTTTGAATTAACCCACCATGCAGTAGGTGCCATATTATTAGTCAAGGACTCATAAAATAAGGTGTTTTCTCTTAAGGCAATTTTATAATCATCTGGGTGTACAATATGTTTAGGTACATATGGCTTTCTAACACGCCTCCACCAAACAACATCGTACTTGTTGTCGACAATGGAACCCTGAGCATCTGAACTTGTCCATTCATAGGTTTCCTTATCTATAAAAATAGAATTTTTTTGTTTGGTAGGATGATCTGCAATAAATAATAACCTTACAAAGTGTCCCATGTCTTCTAAAACGCGCTTCACAAGAAGCGCGTGATAATCATCGGGTTCGGTTGCAAATAAAAATTTCATTTTAAATGCCATCAAAGTTATCAAAAACAATGGTGGTATCACCGCCCACTGTACCTACAAAACGTTGCGTCCCAACAGTCTTAACAGATGAACCCCCAGTAACCTTTTCTAAATCAGAAGGTTCTAGAACCGTTGCTAATGTATAAGATAAGATTCTTTCTATTTCTTTTGGCATTGTTTTCTCCTATTGAATGTAACACCTTTATTTAAAATAATTTTTACTTCATAATTTAATAAAAATCACCACAAAGGCATAATACTCCGATTTGTGTATATGTCAATTATTTTTAATCCGTTAAGTATTAAAATGTATGGATGTTATGAAAACTAAAACAAATACTAAAAACAGTCTTGCTGAAACAGAACTTGCATCTCCCCAAGCGCGGGCTGAGCGTTTGAAGCGGCTTAGGAATTTAGCCAATTTAAGTAGAAAAGAACTGTGTGAAACCTCTGATATGAATATAAACACTTATAAAGGTTGGGAGTTGGCAAGATTTGGAGGCTTGCCTATAGATGGAGCTGAAAAAATCATCCGTACAATCACCAAAGCGGGGGTAATTTGCTCCCTGGAATGGTTATTGTACGGTACAACCCCCTCACCATCTCTCATAGAAGAATCAGAAAATTCTAATATCACAGAATTAACCCCAGTGGAACGTGAATTTGGTGTATTCCAAAATACTTACAAACAAGCCATTTTAGAAAAGGTACCAGATGATTGCTTATTACCAAATATAAAAAAAGGAGATTTTGTAGCGGGAGTAAAAAAATATGGAAATGACATTGATTTAATATTAGACCAGCTTTGTATTATACAAACATTAGATGGAAAAAAACTCATCCGTTATTTGAAACGCGGAGAATCTCAAGGTCATTATTCTCTTTTATGCGCAAATCCTTCATCTAATGCTCTGGATTTGGTTATTTTAAACACGAAATTACTCTATGCTGCGCCTGTTTCTAGGCACTATATCATTAATAATTTTGATTGATTGGTCCAAAGCTTCTCACTTGCAATATATATCCCAAAATGTATTAATCAAAATAAGCTTGTATAAAAATCATAAGGCTCAAGCATTATAAAATGCATTATTTTGCGTGCTAGGCTATTTTATTTTTGTGATGATAGTATTTATCTTTTAGGGACCTTACCTTGTAATAACCAAAATGAAAAATTTAGAGGATCCTATGATAAATAATGCCATTCCTGATCCCACTACCATATTTCAATAGAAAGACATTAACTGATTTATTAGAAATATTATCTTAAAACCTGGATTAACCCAATTTTAGTTATATACTTTAAAAGATAGTTTATAAGATTTGTCACAACATTCTATCATTAATGTCACAATGGTATTGACAAACTTGTCGTATAGTTTTAGTATTAATCTTCCATCACATTCAGGAGAAATAAGATGAATAATTATAACGAAATGCCTTCTACCGATGAATTAGCAAAAAAAGGATTGCATGAAGCGAAAAAATCAGGCGAAGATTGGTTGAAATATGTTGAACAACATCCACTTCAATCCATGGTGTTCGGTGCCGTCATATTATACGCTATCAAAGGGCTGTTTAAGTAAGCAGACCGCATTTAATAGCCATTAATTGTTCGCCTAGTTGAAACTTCAGATTTCAATGTTGCAATTAAAGATAAATGTGACCTAGCATTCTAGGTAAATATTTTTCTGAAATGAGCAACATTGAAAGTTGCTCAAATTGGATGAAAAGGATAGATATTTAACGGGGTCTGTTTCATGCAAAATATCATATAATTACTAAGGGCTTTAAGATGAAAAATCAAGATCATCATTTACCAAAGGATGTGAAGCTTAAAGGTGATGCACATTCCCATACAAATTCGATTCATACAACTAGAAAAAAAGATCCTGATATAGTCTCTGATGATACTCCGGAAGTCAAAAAAAGTGGGAATGAGCAAATTACAACTACTGATAAAGCGCAATCTGATGAATAAGAACAGTGAAGATATATTGTAAATTATTTACGACGAGGATTGCATACCCAAACGCTTATCAGCCTCTATAGGGATATCGAGTGTAAATACAGCGCCCATTAACTCTCCTTCCGATACCACGGTTAACCCTCCACCTAGCTCTTTTGCTAATAATGCACAATTATGCAATCCATAACCGTGACCTTCAAATTTTGTAGTAAAGCCGAAAGAGAAAATCTTTTTGATATTTTCTTTAGAAATTCCTATCCCATTGTCCCTAATGGATATTTTAATCAATTTTTGTTCGGTGGGTTCAATTTTAATAATTAATTTTTTCTCAATTTGTTCACTGATGTTTACTGACTCAATTGCATTTTTTACCAAATTAATGAGAATCTGCTGAATCTTATTTTTAACCGATACTATAGGTGGGACTTCAGTGAATTGTTTATCAACTTTGATGTTATATTTTCTAAGTGTATTTGCATGTATCAATAAGATTTCCTCAATCAAGGCCTCTAATCTGAAATTTTCTAATATATGGGAAGTTGGATGACAGGTTGTTTGTTGCGTTTCGATGATTTGTTTTACATGTGCCACATTTTTTGTTAAGCTACTCAGTTCCTCCTGCATCTTTATGTGTTCATTTTCTAATTCTTCGATTAGTTGCTGAAAATAAGGAATAATTAATTTACCTTGTTCATCCTGATTTAAATAATAATCTAAATTATTTTTATTACCTTCTAAAATAGACAATAATTTGGGCAATTTATCTACACGTGAACGATTGTTATCCTCAGATAACAATGAAACAGAAGTATTGATGCTGTTTAAAACATTGCCTACATTATGTAAAATACTGGTTGCAAGTTGTGCAACACCCGCAGCTCTAGAGATTTCAATCAAAGTTGTTTTAGTTTTGTTTAAGTTAGATACCATACCATTTAAATGGTATTGTAAAAGTCCTATTTCATCTTTACTAGTGATGGGTAGTAGGGGTTTTAAGTTATCATAATCTATATTTTTAGCGAACCCACTTAGCCGGGTGAGGGGTTTAGAAATAACATGCATTAAAAAATAATTTAAGGCCAAAGTCACTAAAATTATTAATGCGTTTAAGAAAATTAGGAAGTCTCTTAACCCTAGGGCTGTATTATAAATTTCATCCCGTTCTTCTTCTAAAATAGTGGATTCTTGTAATAGCAATGTTTTGATTAATGCATTTAATTTCGCCTCTTTTTGCTTAAGAACCAAAGCTTTGTTATTTAAGACTGTGGGAGCTAATTTTAGCTCTTCAGCATTAAAAACCTCTAATGCAGCTATGATTACATCATCTAGTAACCTGTCAAGTTGATTCGAATTGTCATCTTTTAAATGTATTTGATATCGTTTATATAGTTTCTGTTGTGCTGCAAATTCATTTAATAAAGATATAAATTCATCCTTAACTGCGCCTACTTTATTAGATGTATTACTATTAATGGATGCTGTTTTAAATTCATAGTTAAAGTCTCTTATAAATAAATTAATTCTTGTGGTTAAATTTTTCATGGTTAACAATGCGTTTAAACGAGGTACTGTTTTATCCACTATAGAAAGAAATTCCTCCTTTACATCTAGGTAGCGTTTTACTAAATAAATATTTACAGGAATAAACAGCAACACAATCATGAGCATACTTATCAAAATTTTGTTACGAATACTCATGTTATTCAAAATTCCATTGGGGATGAGCAGTTTTAATTGCGTTTCCTACTTTTGTCCCAAAAATTAATCCTTCCTGCGCATCAATTGGAAAATGGATGCCACCCCAGATCCTACTTTCACTGGCTTCATGGGCTTTTTGCCACCAGTCTTTTTTATTTTCAGGAAAATAAAAACTCAATATTGTGGCTGCAGTAGCTGAAATACCTGAATGCGCCGCTGGATAACTTGGATGATTGGGCGTTGGCATAATCGTGTGTATATTCGGATTTAGCATATAGGGTCTTGCTATCCAATAGGTATATTTTGCATCGAAAATAGAAATGACGGCGTCAGCAATGCCCATGGCTAGAATAGAACGAATAAATAATATTTTGGAAAGTGGTAATTGGGTTGTTAGCATATAGTCATTGGCAAAAATCAGCCACATCCCAGGAGGAGTTATAGTGGAAGGATTGCCTGACCAAGATACCACAGCCTTGGTTTGCTCAGGTGTGATGTGGTTTAAGGCCGCTTCAGTTTGTTTGAGCTGCCCTAGCCAAGATTGATGGTCAGGTGCAAAGGGTTTAGGGGGTCTAAATTGATTTGGGGATGCAATTATCCAAGTTTGCCAGGACCCAACTTCCAGCCCATAATAAGGTTTGACGCCTTGCCAATAGCCTTTCCCCATGAGTTGAGTTGATGGGTGCGTTTTCTGTTTATCAATGTCTAATCTACCTTTTATTTTATTTAAAACAAGCTTTGCCAGCTGGGTTGAATATACATCCTTCTTCATTTGCAGTTTAATTTCAGGGCAGTTATTGGGGAAAAATACACAGAGTACTTCTGCTGAAACCATATCAAGATTTCCCATGAACTGATGCTTTACATTATAAGATAGAAAGGCAGCATCCCGTTGTGCTACGTAAACATAGGCATATATCCGGGATGCAGGTGCATCGCCTATTTTATTTTCTTTAATCAAATCAAACATAAGATCATCCCACTTTCTAAATGAGCTATTTGTTATCCGTTGTTTAGATTGAAGATTTATCAATTCATTTTTTTCACTGATTGTGTATTTAAAATACAGTGGTAACAGATTGGCTTTCTTTGAATTCCAAAATAAATAAAGGCCCACCAATATAAGGATAATTAGTAAAATCACTGGTATCCAAGCTTTTTTCATTGGTATCATCCCTTTTTGAGATTTTTAAATAAATTTTTAATTTGTTCAGGGCTTTCTAGTAACTTTGCTAATTCAAAAGGAGGTAAGGGCTTACTAAAAATATATCCTTGAATATGATTGCATTCATGGTGTCTTAAAAAATCAAGCTGATTTTGGGTTTCCACACCTTCAGCGATAACCTCTAAATTCAGTCCCTTTGCCATTGCGATAATTGCACAAATTATTACCTCGTCGGCCTGGTTAAGCTGTATTTTATTAATGAAAGAACGGTCGATTTTTATCCGACTCAAGCTTAAAACGCGCAGATTGTTAAAACTTGAAAAACCGGTTCCAAAGTCATCTAGCGCGATTCTGATACCCATTTCTCTTAATTGCTTTATTTTTTCTATGATTGAATCATTGACTATTAAATTTTCTGTAAGTTCGATTTCAAGATATTTTGGATTTAATCCCGTCTCATTTAAAATGGTTCTAATTTTTTCTACAAAATCAAGCTGGCTTATTTGCGCCTCAATTATATTTATTGCCATACAAATGGGCATCAATCCCTTATCTTGCCATTCTTTATTTTGTCGGCAAGCCTCACGTATGATCCAGGTTCCTATCGTTATCATAAGTCCTGATCGCTCTGCACCAGGCATAAATTCAAGCGGTAATAACATACCTTTTGAAGGTCGATTCCAGCGGATCAATGCTTCAACAGAATCTAAGCTTTTATTCTGAACATTTATTTGGGGTTGGTACCAAAGAACCAGTTGTGCATCAGTCAATGCTCTAACTAAATGTGACTCCAGCTGTAACTGCGCTTTCATGGCTTCATTCATTTTGGATGCATAAAATTGAAATTGAGCGCCGCCCATTTTTTTTGCATAATACATAGCAACATCTGCATTATATAAAAGCGATTCAATTTTATCCCCATCTTGCGGAAAAACAACTATGCCCATACTGGTTGTAACATTCAAAAGGTCATTTGAAATTTTAATTGTCTGTTTAATCACTGTTTGTATCTTAGATGCGATTATTGCTATATCTGTTTCATTTTTTAATTGAGTAACCAGTAGGATAAAATCATCACCCCCATGCCTAAATAAAGTACCGATAGAATTTACTATAGGTATCAAACGATTAGCGACAATCATTAAAATCTCATCACCCCCTGGATGCCCTATCCTATCATTTACAAGTTTAAATCTATCCAAATCAAAAAATAAAATAGCAAAATTTTGGCCATGATGTTCATAGGCTGCAATTGCTTCATGCATTTTTTCAAGTAACAATACTCTATTAGGAAGCCCCGTTAAATGGTCGTGTGTGGCTTGATACTTTAATTCTTTAGTTCGCTCATCAACTGCTTGTTCAAGCGATTTAGTATATACTATTGAGCCACGCAAGGATTTCCATTTTTTAGTTAGAGCAAAGGCCAATTGACGTAGAGCTATGTGGTCAAATGGTTTTTTTAAAACAAAGAAGTTCTCACTAAAACCCAAGGCTTGAATAGTGTCCTCCCAGGTGTAATCCGTGTAAGCCGTGCAGATAACAACCTGTATATCAGGATCTATTTTCCAAATGTTTATAATGGTTTCAATTCCATCCCAGCCTGGGGGCATACGTATGTCAACGAAGGCAAGAGCATAGGGCTCTTGGTCTTTAAGTGCTCTAAGGATAAGCGCTGCCCCTTCTTCCCCTTGGGTTGCTGTATCTATCTTAAAGCTTGGTAGATTGATGTCATTTGAAGAATCTTTTGGTTCATCGAATAATTGTTGTTCTAAGGCTTGGAGATTGTGTTTTCCAGGTTTAGTCAAAATTTTTTTGAAGTCTTTATGGATTTCAATGTTATCATCAATAACAATTATCCGAAAATCGAACTCAAGGTCATCCATAAGATCTCTATTATATGCCTACTATGTTAAATATAGCATGAATTATGAATTTGTAATTTTAAGATAAAAGAATCAAATGTATCAGTTAAATTGACTTAAAGCCTGAAAAGTCATAGAATTGTTCAAGTTTTTTTAAATATGAATCAATTATGTATTCTAACAGTGAACATATACACTTTAACCAAGCAGTTTCTCCGAATACCACAGAAAAATCTAAAGAAGATAAAAGCACTACTACTGCAAATGCATCACATGTTTCTGTGCCATCTTTAACAATAGAAAAAAACCTAGGGAGAAAAAAGTGGGATGCATCCAGAATTGAGGCCAACAATGGAAATAAAAATTCTGCAATAGCAGAATTAAAAAAAACCGAAAGAGCATACAATGTTTCATTGGTACTGTTAATAGAGGCCTTTGTGAAGAATCCCACCTCCAATGCCTATCTTAATAAAATGCGTGCTTATATTGAACTATTGAAAAACAGTTCTGATAGGCTTTTGCATGATCTAGACATGTTATTCCCTAATCCTATAAAAAAAGTGTCTGCGAAAAAAAATTTAAAGGAACTGCCTCAAGATTTTACTTCAACTCAAAATAATGATACACAAAAAAAATCCGCCCTCTACCTTACTTTTGGTTATATTATAACCAACCTGCAGAAATATTTAACTACATATGATACACATCAACATGAATCGATGCAAGATGCTGCCTCTTTTATCAGAATGGATGCATGGTTGAGAACAAATAGTAAAAATAAGTTAGGGTTCAATGATCATTTAGCTATGCCATTTCAACGTGGACCACGGTATGTTTTAATCATTGAACAAATTTTAAAAAAACCAGATTATATAGACCCGCAAATTATTGAAACCATTCAACACTTACAACAAGGGTGCATGACTGCTTTAAATGAATTAAATGATAGCCTCCCCAATCGGGATGAGGAATACAAATCTCTCATAAAAAAAATATCTCTTTATTGCAGCAAACTGGAAATACAAAAAAGTATAAAAACCCGTAATACCACCGAAAAGTTACTCAAGGCCATACAATCTGTCCTGGGTGAATTAGATAAAAAAAATGACTCAATCTCTGCAATTACTCGCAATGATATTCTGAGTCAAACCTATGATATGCTTTTTGAAGTGGCGCCACTTATTAAAACCAATAAAATAATACACTATAGAAAAAGCGCTGCTATGTTCCCTGGTCATGCCATATCCCCCAGTGACACACTGGGTTTAGGAATGGCTATGTTACTTTTATCAAGTACCTTGGCTGCATTCATTGTTTTCATGGCATCAGTTCCTTTAAGCATACCAGTCATTGTAGGCACAACAATAGGTGCAGTGGTTGTAGCAGGGGGGGTTACATTTTTTGGATCCCGTCATCAAACAGGCATAGCAAAAGCAGCTTGCCAACTTGCCAATGAATTCCAAGAGTATGCGCCTACATGATATGGTTAGAGCCATATTATGGCATCCCGGGCTAAGGCATCTAAAAGTATATTATTAAATAAAAATGACTAAAGTACGCGCTCATTGGGAGGAATTTACCAAATGATCTTGATGCAATATCGTATAGGTACCGTGCATTAAGCAAGGTAGGTTGAAAAAAGTGCGGTATTCATGTTCAAAAATTAGATGCGTTTACCCTGCTACGGCATCCATTTTGCGCAGCGATCGCCATTAAGGTCATTAGAATTGCATTTCAATGTCCCTAGTTCTTTCACCACAACCCTTATTATAACAATTATAAACACAACCAAATCCCAAACAAGCCAAAAAGGCCATCGAAAATAAGAGTGCTCTGTCGGGTTGTGATCCTGTTTCTTCTTCTGAGGAATTTTGATGATGATCACCAGCTGCTACACCTACGAATTGTATTGCAAATATTAAAAGGCTGACTGTCCTTGCATTGGTATTTGCATGTGGATAATGCTTGAAAAAATTAGATAACATAATCCAAAGCTCCTTCTATCAGAAATGTATAACCTCTTTAAAGGATGGTCATAAAATAGTACAGAAATGATTATTCAAATCATCGATTAAATAACCAAAAGAGTATCATAAAAATAAGACTAATGATGATACAAGTTGTAATAGGGAAATAAAAACTGAAATTACCCTTTTGAATAAAGATATCTCCAGGTAACCTTCCAAGACCAGATTTTTTTAACCAAGGCCAAACAAGTGCGGCTATTAAAAGGAGTATACCTATTATGATGAGTATTTTCTGCATGAATAATAATCCATATCTTTTAGTTGAAGAATTTCATTATATTTAAGTCTATCAGGGATAATATGAAACATTATTCTTCCTGCATTGTTATGTTTTGTTTTCATAAACGCTAAAATGGCTCTTTTTTTCTCAACTTGAGTTGCAAGAGAATTTTTCAGGTGTTGATATAATTGCTCACTGTTGTTATCCCGTATAAATAATAAGCCTGGAAAATACTCGCAGTCAACATGTTATTTGTCAATAAGCCCCGATACAATTAATATTCATAGGGTGTATAAGCATGATACACGGGGTATGAAGTCAGTGGTCTATACGAATTGAAAGGACGATGTGAATTATAGGGGTGATAATAGCTGTTATACAAGTAATTGCTATTTTGTTCATGGTAGGCATTGTACACGTGGTGTACCGCATGTGGGGCATAGCCATATGCAGGATAACGCGCACGCGCTGCATGGTATACATCAGGATATACATGTGTAGCATCATATGAGTCTTCAGGATATACATGTGCAGTATGATAAGCAGGAGGATACACATGTGTAGTATTATAATGAGGATATACATTCGTAACATGATAAATAGATGAATGACGGGTATAAATACGGTGAGGATGGTGACATATCTGACCTGTACTGGTTTGACAAGCTTTTCCCGGGGAGCAGATACAAGCAGTCATAATCCGTGCATTGGCTGAAGGGAGGGATATGCCATACAATCCCAACAATATTATAGGGAAGCATTTAATTTTTATCATGAAACCAACTCCTTTTGTTTATATATTATACAATTATAGTCAATCAAGAGCGGGAACTCAAATTTGCTTGCTAACTTATTTGATTTCTAATTTACTTAACAGTGTAAAATTTTTTCATTCTACTGCCCCAAAGCTTATAAATATTTACTAGTAAACCACAAAAATGCGTTCAAATGTACTACTCTTAGTTTAGAATTAGCACAAACAATATTATATTAGCCTTAATGGTGTTATCAGACGTCCTATCAAGATAATTTTACATAACTGCATAGGAATATAAATGGATCAAAATAAGGATAAAGCTTTTTGTAAAATTTTCAGACACCATTTGGACTTAGAAACTGATCTTTTGAAGCAATGGTTTGAGGAAGAAAATTTCACTGTAGATGAGTTACAGGCAGGGTCTGAACTGGAATTTTTTTTGCTGGATAAGCACTTTAAGCCCTTACCTAAAAATTTAGAATTCATCAAATCAGTAAATCAACCCTTTGTCATACCTGAAGTAGGTGCTGCGCATTTAGAAATCAATTCTGGACATTTTAATTTGACAGATAATTGTTTATCGCAGTTGCATGAAAACATTCTTAGCTATTGGAACATATGTCAAAATGAGACCAAAAAAAACAATTGTCATATTGCCATGCTGGGTACACTCCCCACTGCGACTTTACAGCACCACCAAATAAAATTTTTAACGAAGAAAAAAAGATATGCTCTGATTGACAAGCGGTTGCATGATTTTAATGAGGATGAAGGTATATCAGTTGAGATCAATGGGAATGAAACATTGAGCCTTCAACCCAGTTCTCTAGCAATTAATGGATTGCTTTCTGCTTTTCAAATACACATTCAAATTGGTTTAAAAGAATCAGTGCGCTTTTATAATGCTGCTCAAGCAATCGCAGGACCCGTGTTAGCAATGAGTTGTAATAGTCCCTTTCTTTTTTCGCACTCTATATGTCATGAAAGTCGGATATTTATATTTGATGAAGTGATGACGCTTAGAAATTTCAATAATAATAAAAACTTTAAGTGTTGCCTTTTTGGAAGCAATTATCTTAAACACTCTTTTTTTGAATTATTCAAAGAAAACTTAAGTTTTCCATGTCTTGTGCCGCAAGCTTTGCCTCAACCTTTAGAAAATATGTATCACGTCAGAAAACAAAATGGGGTTGTTTATAGGTGGAATCGTCCAGTCATAGATTTTAATGACGCGCACAAACCTCATTTACGTATTGAGTTTCGAGCACCATCTTCTGGACCTACTGTTATTGATATGATTGCAACCACAGCTTTATTTTATGGTTTGTTATATTATTACACAAATTGTGTGGTTCAGCCTATAGAGGAAGTATTATTGTTTAAGCAGGCTCGGAAAAACTTTTATAATGCTGCTCGGTATGGCATGGACTGTGAGTTTGGTTGGATGAATGATAAGAACATCAAAGCAACCGCTCTATTAACTGAGCTACTGCCACTCGCTCGTAAAGGTCTTATGGCTTTAGGCATATCTTTTGCGGATATTCATTTATATTTAGGAATTATCGAATCAAGAATCAAAGCCAAAATGAATGGAAGCAATTGGCAATTACTTTTTATTGAAAAATATGGTAATGATTACAATGCGATGTTAGAGATTTATTTACAAAATCAATCAACAGAGCAACCAGTGTCCACATGGAAACTTTAACAAGATGCGAATATTAAAATAATGCCTTTGTAAAGGAGTAGGTAGAAGTCACTCACATTAACTTAAGGATTACCCCCAATCCGTTCGGGCTGAGAATTCATATAATAATAAAAAACTAATTGCCTGAATAATTTATTGAATATACAATGTGTAAGGTATTGAGCACAGACTAACAACAATCATTCAAGGAAAATTATGAGCATAGATAACTCTGGAAAAGATGATATTAAAAGCACAGCAGCCGACCTGTATGAAAGAGAAAAAGAAATTGTGTCTGATGCATATGACGCTATCAAAGATAAAGCAGAAGCATTGACTGAAAAAGTGTCTGAAACTGCTTGTGATTTATACAATCAAGGCAAATTAAGATACAACGATTTAGAACAATCAGTATGTGAATATTCCGATGAAGTTATCAAAGCAATCAAAGAAAAACCTTTATCTTCAGTATTGATTGCTGCAGGCGTAGGTTTTTTAATATCAAAATTATTAAAATAATATCCAGCCGGCACAGAAATTCTAAGCTCAATCATCAGTAAAATTTACAGAAAACATAAAAGTGATACAGGTTGTAACCTGTATCACTTTTAAAATAAATCAATTTAAAATTGGTAAACCAATCCTACAGTAGCACGGCCTTGAAATCCTACCGTAGTACCATCTAGATTATGGGTGGAATTTAATGCAGTCACATACCCTACATCTAGAGCAATGTTTTGATTTAAATACGCTCTGGCACCTACTGTACCCAGCGCATGAACATCATTGTTGTTTAGCGTAAAAGCATGATGATTAAAATCTTCACCTGCACCAACACCAACATAGGGTGAAATGGGTGAGGAATTATCCCAATCTAAATAACCAATCAAGCTTAAAGCATTGGTATGACCTAAGGTACGTTCACCATACCCATACTTACCTTCAGCTCTCAAATACCCCATTTTATAACCCAAGGCCGCACCATATAAAGAATTTGTGTGGCTATTGTTATGAATAAAAGGGTCATAAAAGCCCTTTAAATACAGTCCACTGGGTTTATCGGAGGTTTGACAAATAGAGGCTTGAGAGATGGAGGTTGCTAGAATTAAGGGAAGTGCTACAGTAGCAATTATTATTTTTTTCATTTTTGAGCCCTCAAAAAAGGAGAAAACAGTATCCTTTAGCCTGACATACAATAGGAAAAAGCATGTATGTCTTTCAAAAACTCCTTTTAATGAATTGATGTCAAATGTTCAATAAATGACATTCCGCCATCCTAAAATACAAAATAGGCAGAGTCAAGAAGTAAAAGAACTAAAAATTGAAATTGTTTTCAAGCTAAATCAGCAAAAAGTTAGGTCACTCCCTGGTACGTCAAATTATGAAGCATTTAGGACCGGGCGTTTTTGTACGTCATCCCGAAAGCATTGATCTCCGAGTGTAGGATTAAGTCACAGTCTGGAGGTCCTTCACGCAAAAAGACGCGTTCAGATGACGTACCTAAGGAGTTTCAAAGTTAGTATGATGTGTAATGTTGTACGTTACAGGCACCAATCCTGCAGCCTTGAGATCTTAAATTTTTAAAAATATGTTGCATTAAAATAAGAATTAAAAGCAGGGTCTGCAGCGATGCTTTGAGTAGTTTGTCGAAATAGGCAGTAAACATTGCCTTGTGTATAAGGTCTTTCGCAGGGAATATGGCTTAAGGCTACTTTTGGCTTATAAAATGATTTCAAATCAAAAATATGAAAAACCTGCGGGATGTTATTAATTTGATCATGCAAATATAATTCAATTTGTAAAACCAGACGATAGGCTTGATCAGCCCAAGGCTGCCTTAAACATTTGCTTACCAATGCTCTAACACAATTTTGTTTTTCCAATAGGCTGGATGTATTATCAACATCTTCTAACAAATTATGTAACAAACGATGACCCATCATTGCAATGTAATCAACGGAGGTAAACTGCAGAAAACAGGGGCGTGACCAGCCTGGTTGTTCACTTTCTTTTACTTGAAAAACATGTTGGATATGGCTTAAAAAATCAAGATCTTTCTCAATAGACAGACCAAATATAAATACCAAGTTGTCAACAAATAGGCGATGATGCAACCCTGCCAGTAATAATGACTTTTGTCCCAAAAGGGTGGTTAATATATTTCCTTGCGACATATCTTGTTGTCCATAATCAAAATTGAGGGCAGTATTTCTCAATAATGATGATAGCTGTAGATTATCAAAGGTACGTAAAGGGTAGATTTTATAAATTTTGGCTAACATCCGTAATATAAAAGGCATTTTTGTTGTATCACTAACCCAATCATCCAATGCTTGTGAAGGGATGTCATACAAAAGTCCATCTTTATAATGACTGAGCTTGATTAATTTTTTTATTTCGAATGTATTGGCAGGATTAAATACAGTTCCTGTAAAAGGATTATAGGACAACATGGCAACAGGCATTCTTCGAGCATCTATAGACTCTATGAAAGGTTTGGTATCAATAATCCAATCTATTTTATGACCATTTAAAGTTAACACCCAGAGTATGCTGGATTCAGATTGGTAGGCAAGTTTTGCCAGGTCATTGGTACTGCAATTTTCAGTGATACAATTAGCAACATAGCCAATCAAATGCTCAAAATCTTCTGGATTATTTAAATGTACCTGGGTATAAAAATCAGTATCGCTTCTTACTATATTCTCGAAATAGCCGAAAACTTGTGAGCCAACCTCATCGGTCTCAATACAAGCCCCTAAGTGAGCATATGACAACATTGTATTTAAGAACTGTGGAAATTTTAAAAATAAAGTATGAATTTCTTGTTCTTCACTTGTTTTATATCGGGTTGGTAAAAAGCTATGATGTAAGGTGTTTAGGAGGTGTGGCAGCTGTTTTGTGATGATATTTGTACTTTCCAAGGCTTCAAAATAAGTTTGCAGGCGAGAAAATGCGTGAATGTGTGAACTGATAAACTGATTCCAAAGGTGGTATACAGTACTGCTTTTTGAAAAAGAGTTTGTTTTGGTTGTTTCAAGCTGTTGATTCAAATGTGTCAATTTATCAACCACAATTAAATCCTTATCATCTTGAGCTTTAAATATGGTTAATAAAATATTTACTTTATTAGTTTGAGTATTCGTTTTTAGCATCCAGGGGTCTTGTTGCTGTTCTTCAGAATGTATTTCTTGGTCTTCAAGATTTGGAAACAGATCCACCTGTTCTGATTGATTTAAAAGTGGGGCGAATTCACTTTGTATGAATGAAATTAACTGATATATATGGAGTTTTGTGCTTTGAATAGCATCAAATTCGAAAGGTTCAATTATGGTATAGGCTTGTTGGAAACTTAAGCTATTTATAAATAGGCCCAAATCTAGAACCATTTGCTTAAAATATATGGATGTATAGACTCTTAAAGCATCTTCTTGACTCAGTGTTAGTAGCGGTGGAGTTTTTAAAACTTTATCCATAGATGCCAAAAGAGGATTTACCTGTGGGCAAGGGCTCCATATAGTCAATAAGGTAGTCTTTAAGGGCTCTGAGCTAGGAATTATGATGTTAGGTTCTATTTGTGTAATGACTTCATATTGTTCCTGTGTGTACACTGTTACATCAGAATTATTTAATTGGGTTTCAGACAATTGTATTGCTGTAATTTTCTTTGTATCAATTTCAGGCTCAGTGATGTTTATTTTGTGGGGGGTAGACAGGAGGGTTTTAATTTTTTTCTTGCGCCCCGCAGACTTGTTCTTCATTACAGCTTGGACTGAAGAACATTTTTTGCTAGCTATCAAAGCATCTTTTACCTTTTCATGAGCACTCTGCTGGACTTCAGGTTCAGGCGGAGGTGATGTCACTGTTGTATATAAAATAGTACACTCTGGTATTTTTGAATCAATTAATATAGGGTGTGGTGCAGACTGGGGGTCGCCTTTGGGTGTGTCTTTTGGATTAATATTTTTATTCTTTAGCTTTTTCCTTTTAATTAATGCTTGAGGTACAGGTTTTAACTCTAAGTTGCCATCTATTTCAATGTATTTTTTTCTAATTTCCTTTAATTGTTTTAGATCCTTAGTAAATTGTTGAAGTTTTTCACCATGATATTTGGTCAAATCTTTTGCAGCTGCCTTTAAATCAACATCAATATTTTCATTCTTAATAGGTTTTGTGGATGATCCATCTAAAGTAAATTGTAACCAATTTATTCTCATTTCTAAAGAATGTTCAGGAGAATCAGTCTTTGATTCAACCGAGGGGCAACTGACTGAATGTAAATCTTTTTTTTCTTTGTCTTTGCGATTAGTAAGTTTTTCAGCTAATTTTTCTTTATAGGATAAAGAGGACTTTTCAGAACTTTTTGTCATTCTTTTAAGTTCAGTCCATAAGGGTAAATCAAGTTTGTCATAGCCATAATGGACAATGATTTGGTTGAGGTAGGAAGTCGCTGGAAAAGCTTTTAAAATGCGTTCTAAGAAACCCAGTATACTTGATAAAAACATCTCGAACTGCTCAAACCCAAGCAGCATTTGCACAGCTTGCTCATTACTTTGTTTGTTCAATACCGATAGGAAACTGTACATGGTTATTAAAGGGATTATCTTGGTATTGGACAATTCTTTCAAAATAAATTTTAAATTTGATTTTATATTTTCGTCTTCTGAAAAATGGTGTAATTGCTGTAAAGAGTTATCTGTAGGGTCTATGGGATTTCTTTGGTGTTTTATGAAAAGTTGAAATAACTCAGTGTGGTTTAATACATTGTTTAGAATCTGTTTTGACAAAATATATAAAACCCTTTTCTCTGTAATGTCAGAGGTCGAGGAAATATCTAAAATTAAAATTGATTGCACCAAAGCTTGAATCAGTTTGGTACTATCAACCCATTTTTTAGTATGTCTTGTAGCGTCAACATAATCAGTGATATCACTTTTATCAAAAGAGTAATAAGGATTGATATAAGGTATCCATAATGGAAAGGGTTTAGAATGTCGAGTTGTCAGTAGTTTTAACCAGTCAATTTCTATGTGTTTCATTAAAAATTTTAAAAAATGCTCCCCTTGGTGTGTTAAAATAAAAACTAAGGGACAAAAATTTGCATCTCTTTGGTAGGGGTGACGTAACAAACGATCAGGATTTTTATCTTTATTGTAGTTTTGAATAAAACCATCTAACCAGTGAAAAACCACATCAAAGAAAACATAGTATCCAGATTGTTCGCAGCATTTTAAAAGTAGAAAAGATATACAATCATCGTCTGAGGTGAAGTCGCCGGTAAGGCATGGATTCACATGACATTCTTCTAATAAAAAACGGAACAGTTCTGGTCTTTTATTCACAATGCTTTGTGTCAATAAATTTTTCTTATCAAATGCCAATTCGTTAAAGGTGGTTTTAAAAAAGGTATCTGCATACTTGCGGTCTACATTATTTAAATGACAGGCTAACTGTTTTAAAACTTCAATGTCTGATAAAAATTGGAGAATAAATTGGGGATAAATTTTCTGTGTTTCAAAGATTCTTGTTATCAGGTTTGTATCAGAGCTTTTAAAAATAGAATCAAGGGCTACGGCGGCATGAATTCTACTCACTTGCTTTTTTAAAACGACTTGACTTGTTAGCTTGAATTCGCCAAAAAGTAACTGATTGGCTATCACGGTGAGTTCTTTTTCAAAAGCGGGTTGTTTTGAAATACAAGCTGTGGTTTGAATAAGTATTTCTGTAATTAAAGAAGGAGCACCCATTCCAAGCAAATATAGAAAATTTGCTTCCGTTGTACTGGTAATAAAATAAAGCCATTCTTCATCAGAAAGATTCATATAGAATAATTTTATGATGCGGTCTAATTTTGTATTATCAGGATCTCCTGATGGTCTTTTTTCATCAGACCATGAAATAATATCAAAAAAAAGTGTCTCTCCAGTGGATCCAACATGGGATAATACACTGTTCTTATCCTCAAGCGTGTTTAATAAAGAAACAATTTCACCCATTATTTCCTTTTCTTCTTTGCTGTAAACTTCTATTACAAGTGGAGCCACAATAAAGTTATAAATTAATTGAGATACTTGTTGGGTTAGGGGATTCGAATAAGGCACGATTTTGATTCATTCTATGCAAAAAAGGCATTTATAACACACTAAGTTTATTAAAACAACTTACTTTATCATTTATAAAATAGTCAAGAAATATAATTATAATATTGAAATAAGGATTTAATAAAACGTTTGTTCTGCTCAGGAGTTCCTATGGTAACTCGTATATATTCTGCCATTCGGTATGGGTGTAGAGGTCTTACAATGATACCTTGTGTTAATAAAAAATTATAAAGTGCCTTACCGTCTTCATTGCAATTAAAGCTTATAAAATTACAAACAGAAGGGATATAATCCAGATGCAACTTGTCTAAGGCTTCACATAATTGTATTCTTCCCAATTCATTGTTTTTAAGGGTTGATTTAACAAAGTTTTCATCATCAAGTGCCGCTTCTGCAGCAGTTAGAGCAGCTTGATTCACCAAGAATGGTAGTTGTAATTTTAATAATAAAGCAATTATCTCAGGATTGGCTATGGCATACCCAAGACGTAAACCCGCCATGCCATATAATTTTGAGAAGGTTCTTGTAATAATTAAATTTGGGTGTTCGGATAACCAATCAATGCTGTTGCATGCTAATAAGGATGCAGCATATTCATAGTAGGCCTCATCTAGTACGAGTAAGGTACTAACCGGTATATTTTCTAATAAATATTTGATTTTTGCTTGGCTTATCAATAAACCAGTGGGATTGTTAGGATTTGCTAAAAAAAGCAAAGCCGTCTGTGAATTACAAGCCTGAATCAAACCCTCAACATCCACTTCCCAATTGGGATGAATGGCAACCGTATGGGTTGGTATATTTAAAGACTTCGCTTGAATGGCATAAGTACTGAATGCATACTCGTGTGTTAACATGTGTTTATTGCTGTGGAGTGCAAAACAATTTAACAAAAGTCCACAGATGAAGTCTGAACCATTACTTAAAAAAAGTTTGTCTGTAGAAATGCCAAGCTTGCTTGCAAGTTTTGGCATCAAAGTATGGTTGAGCGGGGAGGGATAGGTTGCAATCAGCTGGCTTGCCATTTGTTTTAAAGCCGCTAAAGCCATTGGGCTACAACCCAAAGGATTTTCATTACTAGCCAATTTAATGATGTTTGTAATTCCCTGTTCCTTAGCCAATTCTTCTATGGATTTACCAGGTTTATAGGGAATCAATGAGCGAATTCCTGCATGAGGCATTTTTTGAAAGTCTATGGGCATAAAACAATCCTTTGTATTAAACCATTATTATAGTACTTCAGTGACCAGAAGGACTCAGCTCAAGAGTATTACCTTGTTTTAACCAGTATCCAAGCCTGTAACAATAATATCATCGCAATCAGTCCTGTCCCAAAAACAAACCACAGATAATGCATGACTTGAGTTGCTGGTAGTTCCTCTCTAAAGACATTTAATAATACTGATCCAGATAAAAAAGCAACCATGAATGCTGAAACAAGTACATTCACTGGATCGAAAATGACGGAACATAACCACCCTATAAACAAGGCAATAATAAGTGTATATCGGCCAAATTGATTAAACTGTTTATTATACTGACGAGAAAATTTACGATCAGTCAATACAAAATGCAAAGCCATAGCTATGGTGAATAAAACTGTGGCGGTAGCACTATAATAAGCCCTTATAGACATGGTGTAGGTTATTAGAAAGTTATAAAGACAGAACATGGCAAGATGTAAAATATAGACCCCATTGTCATCATGCTTATAGCTGTTTTGCCGCTCAGCCAATAGATCCAAACCATAATAAACAATAAACCCGGCAAGGGCTATGATATAAATAAATAACTCAGTAAATGGTGTAAGCCATTGATTTTTTATTAAATATTCACCCATAGGTTTGTTATATTCAACCAAATTAGGTAACATGTGCAAAAAAACATAAGCCACGGCCACTCCTCCAGAAAAAGAAGAAAAGGTTTTTCCCTTATCAGGTAAATGAGTAGAAAACTCGCGACTTAAAAAATGAAACCCCATTAAAAAACAGGTGGCTGCAAAAGCAATCCATAGGTGTGCTGCATTAATCCATAACATGAGGGTTTAATCTAATCTGAAGGCCCGTATGTTAGTTTACTTATACTTTAGAGTAATACGCAACTGTCTACATTAATTCTAGAGATGGTGTGGTTTTATTTCTATGTCCTTGGCTGAGTTAATTTATTCAGAGCTTGCACCGGAACAGTTTTTCTATTAGCCTACCCAAGTTGTCCAACCTCAGGAAAAAAATGATTCATCAAAAAGGATTTTCTTTAATCGAAGTATTGTTGACTTTGATGCTAGTGTCCACTCTGGCATTGAGTCTGTTTAAAGAGCAGCAACAGCATAGACAGCTTTTAAACCAGTTTATTTTGCAAACAGGTGCCACTTTATGGCTAGATGACATACAAGAGCGCTCCTTAATCCATAGTACAAAAATCCCGGATCTACCCCAGCCTTATCATTTGCGTATTACGCAAGTAACACATGGGCGGGTATTGGAAATCGATTATTTTCAAAATAAAGATCCAATCAAAAGAACCATTTGGCAACTTACAAACCCATCTCAATTCTTAGAAGAGGGGCCTGCCCCATGAACAACCCTAAGAGATCTTGGAAATCGCAGGGTGGCTTTGGTCTGACAGAAGTTATGATGAGTCTTTTTTTAGCCTGTATCCTCATGACAGTGCTGACACAACTGTATTTGAATAATAAAACTCAATATATCCATACAAGAAAGAGTCTGGATGAGCAGTTTGATCTTCAGTGGGTACAAGACCTGCTTGTAGACAGTATTCGTCGAGCAGGATTTACGCCTTGTTTGGGACTTGATGCTTTACATGCCATTGATAAGCGTGTAAACCCTGTTTCTATTACCGGTGTTAAAATAGACAATGAAAGACAAGAGATCAAAGTCAATAGAATGAGCGAGCATTTTTCTTTGGTGCAAAAGTTCCTTGGTTCAAGGAAAATTTTACTTGAAAAAGCCGTAGTCAATGATACCAAAAGACCCTTGCTGATTGCAGACTGTTATCATGCAGAGGTGCAAACTATCCAAAGAATAGAAACTGTAGACAAAGGGAGCTTGGTAATTTTAAGCCAACCATTACAATTTTCCTATTCAAGGGCAGCTTACGCAGGTGAATGGCTAGAAGAACGCTGGTTTATTCAAACAAACCCTAAGGGTAGGGGGGCTTTGTATTATCAATTAGGTCAAACAGAAGAATTGACACCTTTAATCCATTCGCTGCACACTAAGTCACAGCATATTTTTGGGAAATCTCTACTTGAAATAACCCTTGGTTTGGATAATGCGAAAACAAAAAAAATAACAGTTGCTGTGCGTGGTTCATGAGGAGACAGGAGGAAGGTTTTATTTTTATCATGACCCTTATTCTGATCTCTATCATAAGTGTATTAATATCAAGCAATCTACAACATATTTTATTATACTACAAAGCCATACATACAATGGAGCTCCAACACGCCCAAGTATTTCAGATGGAAGTATTGGCAAGTCAATTGGTGCGAAATAGTAATGTGAGTTCGCACTGTATCCTACAGTGGGATGATGCAAATCAAGCAATACAGTCCTTAATGAATAATAAAGGCTGTATTTTAGTGGTGGGTTCTCGTCGTTTTCAGTACCTGCTTGAAGACTTAGGGGATTTTGCTTGTTTGATAGTAAAAAGCGATAATGCTAAATTATCAACCAATCATCGCAGATTAACCTTGATGCTGGCTTCGGAAGATAAATCAAAATCAAATCCCATAATACAAATTCGTGATATCCGAGCAATTGCCTATCAAAAATGTATGGTAAAAGAGAGTCCAATCTCATTAGGAATTAGTAGCTGGCGCCTCCTTTCATAACTAAGAGAGAAGAAGAGGTCCACCTCTAGCCGCAATGCTTACTCATCTATGGTAATTAACAAAATCTAAGGAATCATCGTAGGTCTCGGCAGGTTTCTTAGCAAAGTGGCTAAATAAACTAATTGCTGCTGCTATAGTAACACCGAGACCGACTCCTAAAAGCTCAGGTTGGGCCAGTAAAGCACCGGCAATAATGGCAGCGATTCCTCCTGCCAGGGCTAGACCAATGAGACATTCTAAACAGAAATTGTTATTTGGTTTAAGGGGTTGTCTTTTTAAAACAGGGGGGTTCGCTTTGTTTTGAAGTTCAAACTTCTGCATCATACGTTTTCTAAAGAGTTCAGAATCAAATGAAGACGCGTCGCTGTTAGAAAAGGGTGCGATACATTCAGATTCAAGCTGGTATGTCTCTGCAGCTTGCTTTTCAAATTGTAGCCCTAGGCTATCTCTAATTGCAGCTACCTTTGAGCGCAGTAAGGAAGTTCCATAGAGTCGTTCCAACTTACACTGAGTATTAAAAAGCACAGCAAATCTATTGGGGTTGCTGTCCAATAATTTTTCTGCCAATGTAGGAGTCTTATCATGTAATTGTATGAATTGATCATAAGTCTCAAAGAAGGATCCAATCCTTGTAGGTTCATTTTCAAATAATTTTATAGCCAAAGAAGTATCGCTATTAAGCAACTGCATAAAGTGGGCATGGCTTACGAAGAGGGAGCCAATCTTCGCTGGCTCTTTTTCAAATAATTTTTTAGCCATGGCAGGGCATGTAACAAACAGCTGCATAAATTGAGTACTATCTTCATATAGTGATGCTAATCTTGCCCCCGAATGATGGAGTAATACATCGATAGGCTCCCCCAGTTCTTTAATTTGTTGCAGGTATTCAGGAGTCCTAAAGCCGCCGAAGATAGGGAGAGAAACATTCGACGCAGTGGCGGCTAATTTCTGGTTATACGCTAGAGCCAAAAGCTCAAAGTCATCTCGCATAGTAAATAGTGGCATAAGCTCATTGGAATTTTGGGAAATCCATTCCATAGTCTTAGTTGGGCTTTCAAGATAGCCAGCAATGAACTGTTGGGTTGTTAATGTGGTCATAGTAAGCCTTTTTTAGACAAATGAATTAATGAGGTTGCATTATATATTTTGCTTACTATAAATCAAGTGTAACCTCAGAGGTTGGAGGGCTGTATTCTTCTAATATTGCAGCAACCACATTACAAAATATTCAGGCATTTGAGTGTGGGGCAGAAAAGAAATGAGATAGTTAGAAAATATTCATAAAATCATATCTTAAGATATATAAATTTTTTAAAATTTTAAATTAATTTATGTTTATCACTGCCTTTTAATCACACATGCAACACCTCTTTGAGGATAGCAAGCTGCAGGGGAGTCTATGTCTATTTTTACGAATATACAGCTGAAAGCTCCATGAATATTCCAAAGATGATCCTCTTTTGAACGGTATGTCATAACTGCACTTTGATTACATTTTGATGGATCTGTAATACTGTTGCATGCCTTAAGGATACATTCGGGAGTAGGATTATTGGAACAATCTTCTATAATCGTTAATCCTGCTCCATCACCTCCTTGACATACTTCTGGTTGTGCAAAAGCCACAGGTGAACAGAGTATTGAAATCAATAAACTAGTCACAAAGCATGGTTGAGTAAAAAGGGTTTTAAAAATTTTCATTGTAAGTCTCAAAATTATGGCCAAATTCAGATTATTATAGCATGAAGCACTATAAGATATCACCGAAAACACTATTCATTTAGTACCGCCAATTATACTATAAAAGCAGCAAGATGCACATTAACACCCACTTGCTTGCCCTATTGTTAATGTTTCTTCTATAGGTTAATGTTAGGAATATACTAATCAATTTCTTTTGAAAAATATGAAAATGCGTAAAAAAAAATCAATCCTGACCATTCTATTAATTCTGTTTTTTATAGGCATTGCTTTGTTGCTTTGGCATTTTATGCGCCCAAAAATTCAATTTAAGCAAGCCTCTTTTGCACAACTGCCAAACTGGCATGCTACTGAGATGAATACATCCTTTAAAGCCTTTCAAATATCTTGTGGTGCTTTCATTAAGCAAGATCCGGATAAACAGGTGGGGACAGAAGTCATCCCTTTGCGAATAAAAGATTGGCTTCCTGCTTGTAATGAGGCTCTTAAAATCAATTCAGTCAATGAAGCTCAGGCTAAATCCTTTTTTGAAAAATGGTTTGTACCTGTGGAATTTTATGATAAAGGGCAGGTGGAGGGATTGTTTACTGGCTATTATATGCCACTCTTAAAAGGCAGTCTTACGCCCACGCCTGAATTCAATGTTCCAATCTATGAAACGCCTAGGGATATGATCCATGTAGATGTAAATTTATTTTTACCACATTTAAAAATGAAACCTTTAATAGGTCGAATCCACAATGCCAAACTGATTCCCTATTATACACGTGAGGACATTAATAAAGGTGCCATCAAAGACACTGCTAAAGTATTGGTGTGGATTCATAGCCCGGTTGACCGCATATTTCTTGAAATAGAGGGTTCTGGAATCATTGAATTACAGGATAAAACAAAAATTTACATTGGGTATAGTAGTCAAAATGGATTACCTTATAGGTCTATAGTGGGTGTCTTAATAAAAGAAGGAATAATGTCCAAAGAAAATGCATCCATGCAAGGCATTAAAAATTATTTAGAAAGTCACCCGAAAGAGATGGATAATATCTTAAATCAAAATAAATCCTTTGTTTTCTTCCAAAAATTAAATACCAAGGCCGCTTATGGAACCCAAGGAGTTCCTTTAACACCAGAATATTCTCTAGCAGTAGATTTAAAATGGATTCCCCTAGGAATGCCCTTGTGGCTGAATACTTCCAATCCAACAATGGAGGATCAGGACAAAAACGAGCCCCTGAATCGTTTGATGATAGCTCAAGATTCAGGAGGAGCTATCAAAGGAAAAGTCCGAGCCGATGTTTATTGGGGCAGCAGCGAAAAAGCTACCATCATGGGCGGCCATATGAAAAATAAAGGATATTACTGGCTATTGATACCACGTCAATTTTTACCCACTCTAGGTAAGTATCTAAAAAACTAGAGGTATTTTTATTTATTATAGTTTCATGTGGTTGATTGATTCCATTTTGATTGGGAATGGTTGGAATCGAGGATTCATTTGTAATAGCTGGAGCTGTATTACCTTCTAATGCTTCAGCTAAACTTATAAATTTGTATCCATTCTTCTGATACATTTGAATTATATCCTCTAAACACATACTGTTTAACAAATTTGCATGAATTAAAAGTATTTGTTTAGCGGGTCGACCCTCGCTAGTATTTCTTTCTGCTCTCAAAGTTTGTTTCCAAATGTAGGCAAGGTATCCTTTTTTAAATTGAGTGATGCTGCGTTCTCTATTTCTAAAGGCTATTTTGTATAATCTGGCATTAAATTCATAGTCTTTACTGTCTATAGTTACAGGCGCTATGATGTACTTATGTGCGTCAAGATAGTCCCTTACCTTTTGTTTTTTAGCTCCACTGCCTTCAGCCAAATAAGGAAATCGAAAATACTTAGGCTCTGTCATGACTCGAGTTAACACTTTATCTGCTCTGTCTATATCTGCGATGTATTTGTCTGTATTGGTTGAATTCAAGCTCCAATGCGTATAAGTATGATTGCCTAGATTAAATCCTTGATTGCGAAAGGTTTCTAAAAGATCCCACTCGTTTTTTGCCACGGCACCTCCTATGGCAAATCCTGTGGCAGGAATTTTATAAGCCACCAGCACATTTACAATGGCCATGAAGCGGTCTTGGGTTCGCTTAAGGCTTGAGGGCGTGTTAGTCCCAGAGCCTACGAATGGTAAGTCATCTATAGTAATTGCAATCTCATGTTCAATTGCAAAGCATGAAGACTGAGCGATGTATAATACCAAGGCTACACCTAAGCGACGAATTGACATGTTTTCTCCTCATTTATGGTAGATTGACTATGCAATTTAATCCGCTGTTATTGGTCTTATCCATTATTGCTGATAAACGCAATACTTAGTCTTAATACCTTTCAAAACAAATCCTCTACAATTTTTTTATCAATCGCTAATAAAAACTATAGTAGAAGAATTTAGAAATCTCTTTTATTTTTTGAAAAAACTTCTATAAAGACTACTTTTTTTTGAAAATTATATGTATAATGTGTAGGAAATTTGGATTGAGTGCTATAACACTATGCCTAGTTTATCCCAACTTGCTTCAAAATACTTTTGGCCCGAAGATTTCACTTTAGAAACTGCTAATAGGCATGCTGATCAATTGGCTACATTTTTCCCCATGTTGTATTATCGTAAAAAAGGATCAGAAATAATTGCGCTTGATCAATTAAAAAGAGATTACGCAGATCTACAGGCATTATCGGTTGAGGAAATTGATAAAAATGTTTTAAATGATTTAATTTTTGATTTTTTGAATAGAAATGCTCGTAAAAAATTAAATTATATTGATCTCACAGCCTTCAATCAAAATGCCTCTAGACAATTGACCACTGTGGTATTGAATGCCTTCCATGCAGATAATTTTCAAAAAATCAACGACTGGTTTCAGTTTTATGAACAAAATCTTCTAAATCATATTTTAACAAAATTACCTTTCATCAATGAAAAAAAATGGGAAAATAAGCCCACCTATTTTGAAAATTTAGAGTCCTTATCCTATCTGTGGTTATCTTGTTTATGGGATAATAAGCCTGTAGAAAGAGCGAGCACCATTGCAGGACAAATGGCAGATGCCCATGCTTTTTTGCAAGCTACCAGCTGTGCTAGTCAAAATGATAGCTCATTACTTGCATATATCGATCTTTATAATTATCAACGCAGCTACAAGCAAATTTCAGAAATAAAATCCATTGTATTTAGTTTACTTCACCCTTTTTATTTTATTTATTTCGAATATAGAGAAGTAGCCTTATACGAAAAAAATATTTTCCGTAAATTCTTTAGACAAATGATGCCCATTGTGATGGCCTCGGCAATCATCATTTTATCCTTGGTAGGCCTTTCTTTATTAGCGGTGCCAGACATTGCATTGGCAGTAGCTCTGGTTCCTGCAATATTTTTGGGATTTGCAGGTGCTTCTCTTTATATATGGTTAAAAAATACTTTATCTATGGGCTTACGTCAGGCTTTCTATGGAGGTGCTTTTGAGATTCCTGAGTTCCAGGTAAACGAGCGTATGGTTCATACTTTTGGTACTGAAGAAAAAGCACAAGATGTCAGAGCATTTTATATCAGTCAGTTGAAACAATGCGACATTTTGGAAAAAAGCTTACATAAAAAAGAAACTTGGTTAAATACAGATGAAAAAAAACAAAGAGAAGACAATACCCATAGAAGGGACGCTTTGTGTTTGGAGTGGTATGATATTCACTCTGGTAAAATGCCTATAGATAAGGTTCCAGACTTTGTTGTAGCCCAATTATATAATACAATCGGTATAGAAACCGAACAATTAGAAAATGAACTCACTAAAGAAGCAAAAGACATAGCCACATCAGTAACCCAATTCACCCATCAGCTGAGAGACTCTGTACATGCCTGTAGCATGTATCCTGTTGGAGAAGTACAAAAAATGCCCATACAATTTTCAAATAGACTCTTTAAACCACCCATTCATTCCATCATCCATAAATGCAATGCAGAAAGCATGGATGCACTGAGTGAAAGCATCTCACCAAGCTTTGCTTAGAAAAATAAGTTTGAGTTAAAAAAACTCTTAAAAACATATTTTTATACATTTATTTATAATCTGAGCTATATTAAGCAGTAGATGGATTTGATGAAAAACTTCACTAAGGAACAGTGATGGGTATTTATTTGGTATTATTATTGTCCGCCACCTTCAACCAGTTGCATGGTGAACCATTTCAAACTTTACAGGTATCTTCCTCCTCTTTACCCATCATTTCCTCAGCCTTTTCTAAAAAGCCCAATGATTCTTTAGATGAGATAAAAGATATGTTGCATAGAGAAGCAGCTACCCTTAATCCCACTGTATTAGACAAAGTAATTAGGACATTAAAATGTACCTTAGAATATAATGTTGTTCATAATAATATTTTAACGATTATTGATTACTCACTGGCATCAAATGAAAAACGGTTATGGGTATTTGATCTTCAACAAAAAAAATTATTATTTAATACCTACGTATCACATGGAATTAAGTCTGGCACTTTGTTTACAAATTTTTTCTCCAATAAGTTTAATTCCAAAGCAAGCAGCGTTGGCGTATTTAAAACTGAAAATGCCTATTATGGTCGCGAAGGCTTGTCTTTGAGATTGGACGGTTTAGAAGCAAGTTTTAATGACAATGCATCTAATCGCTCCATCGTGATGCATGGTGGCTGGTATGTGAGTGAAAATTTTATCAAAAAGTATGGAAGAGCAGGGCGTAGTTGGGGTTGCCCGGCTTTACCACGCGAACTGTTTCAACCCATCATCAATACGATAAAGGATAATTCATTATTCGTAGTTTATTATCCGGCTGAGAACTGGTTGGTTAAATCAAAATTTTTAAACTGTGCCAGCATTCCTATGAAATTGAATGCAGCAAATGTACAAACTGAAATAAAACCAGCTTTAGGAGAAAATGAATTGCGCGATGATGTGTTGTTAACAAATATCAACAAAACAGAGGCAATTGCTACTATGACAGCTGATAGTTATGAAAGAATCTTTCAAATGAAGCCACCCTTGGGTCGTATGCTTAGACGTCAAATAGATAAAGTTGAATACATAGCCTTAAGTACAGATGAATTCACTAAGCTTGCCAATAATACAATTGCCTTGATTCCTGAAAATAACCAAGAACCATTAAGTGCAATTAATTTTGTTACTCCAGTGATCAAAATGATTCGAGGGTATTATGAAACGCAAATGAAAATTTTACCCATGAGCAAAATAAAATCACTAAAAGCTGTGGATAATAATCATTACACAGTATACTTTGAGTCCAACCCCGCACTTAGTCTTAGAAAGTCAAGAGAGTTCATACGTTGGGTAGGATTGTAAATTATTTCCATGATTTGTTGAAACTAAACCTTAGACTGTTTTAAAGCATCTAATAACAAACTTGCATGTGACCCATCGCACCAAGGTGGGGTCTTAGTTTGTTTGCAATTACAAAAATTTACCATTTCATTCAAATTGGCACGAATCGTAAGGGACTTTGTGCAATTGACTCTATCGCAGAAAGGTTGATCTTCACTAAGGCCACAACCACACCAAGTATAACTTTTACCTTGCTCGACTTCTATGGCTATAGGAAGTAGATGTTTATAGTCAGACGCATTCATGCATTATGCCTCCGATGTATATACCATGCAAAAATTAGAACAATGCAAAAAACAATGTAAGACAACAAAATAGAAGATAAAGACTGTGGATTGATGATGAGTATTAAACCTATGGCACCTACCAATAATAGTCCTAGGGTATTTAGTCCTTGCTTAAAATTGACAGAGCTTTTACTCCTTAGCAATAAACATAAGAATAAAAAGAAAATATAATTCAGAACATACACAGACTGATATATTATTTGGTAAAATAAGGTCTGGATAAAGGATAAATTTTGATTATTTTGCCATAATACATACAAATAGGTCCAATTCAGGATGCAAGTTTGTTGGTACCACCCAATCATAAGTGCCAATAAAAATGCTTCTAAATAAACCAATACACTCACAGGAACTTTTATTTTTTTATAATGTAAATGTGCTCTATGTATTAAAAATAGTCCAATCAGTGCTGCCGGTATTCGGAACCAATCAAATAATGAAAAATAAAAAACCATAAGTAGTTGTTGAAAACAATGAACAAAACCAATGGTTGCTATAAATAAAAGCCCCAGTTGAACTTGCATTTTAGCTTTATCTTGCATCCAAAGAAGTCCTAAGAAAGCAAAAATCCCAAACAATGAACAGGGGTTTAACATATCCATCATTGCACTGAGTAAGGTATTTTCCAGCGGGGAAGGGGCGTTCATGATTGGAGTTCCCCTATAGGCGATGGCTTGTTGCCTCAATACTTTAACAGCAGCTTCGCTAAGCCCTCCATTTTTTTCTATAGAATGCTTACAATACTCAAGCGCTTTCAAAATGCTTTGTCCAGATGTCTGCTTTGTATTAAAACCAATCCACCGAGAGTTACAAAAAAAAGCACTTGGCACAGCATAATCGGACATTTTTTGTTCGGTTAATAATTGATCAAATAATATCAAGGCGCTTTTATCATTATTAATCACATGGCGATTGACCTGTAGCCAGGGATTTGAAGCTTCGATGGATTTGAAAAAAATATCCTCTTGATGGCAATGCTGGCAGGTGCTGGATAAAAATAACTCTACCTGAAGGATGACTTTATGTGCGCTCTTGGTATACCAGGTGGAGGGCGTGGATTCTGACCACAGGTTGGTAGATGTCAGGATGAAGAGCAATAAGATTCGAAACATACACATAGGCAATACGTATTTGAAGGTAACATTCTCATAAGTATGAATGGTCTTTACTAATTGTTCAATAAAAGGTTTTTTTTATTCTACGACAGCCTATTAGCACTAGAATAAGTAAATACCTTCTATAACTGGGGGTATAGGAATTAGCTAACATAAATGAATGATAATATATTTAAAGCTGCTAAAAAATGGCGTAGCTTCAGAATTGTTCTATACTAAAACAAGTATCGCTTAGTTCCTAATTGAGCTTCGTTCGGAATTAGTGATTGTAATTGGTTGGATCAATGATCTGCATTGCTCAGATTAATTACAAAATTATAGAAATACCCAATTTTCCTTATCCCAAAAGTAGTTTGGTCAAAGTTTCATAAATTTCAAATTTTATCTTTTACAGGAGAACACAAATGAAGACTTTAAGGGCGAAACAAGCAATTAAAGCTAGCTTATTTATACTTTTAACTAGCCTTTCAACTTATGCTGCAGCATATATTACAATTCATGAACATGATCCATGTAAAGGAGCATCGTACCCTAGTACCTGTGAGGCTAAAACTTATACGGACAAAAATGGCGTTACTGCTAAATGTAAATATTATCCAAACGGTATCCATTGTCGAAAAAATTAACACATTGTCTTAAATGGTTTATTTGATAATTTCCGCTTTAGTGCAACCTAATGCCGGAAATTTGATGTTTGCAAATCCCGTATTTGAATTTTAACAAATATCAACTGGCACCCGACAACCGATATTAACGAAATTTTTTGACCTCTTTTCATCGTCATTGCGAGGAGCGAAGCGACGAAGAACAAGGAGCCTTTTAAATTAAATCCTCTAGAATTCGTGCATCCATAGGAAAATAGGTGGATAAAAACAGTCATTTCTATCCACCTATCGTTCTATATCGTTGTTAAATTAAAACGATTTTAATTTAATTAACAACACGCCAAGAACCATCTCTCTGGCGACAAGCTTTGCCGTAGATTTGTTGGCTTTTTCCACCTATCAGCGCGCGTGTGCTGTATTCACGGCAAGGTTGCTCATCTATATAATAAGTTCTGGTAGGTCTTACACAGTAATGATTGCCACTTTCTGGATTAACCCAGGCAACTTCGCGTCCTGAGGGGGCGGTTTCTAAAGCATGGCGCATTTCAAGTTGATCTTGTCTGTCCATGGTCTGGCCAATTCTGCCGCCTATAAAAGCACCCGCTATGGCACCAGCGCCTGCTGCTAAAACCTTACCTGATCCACCACCAAATTGACTGCCTAACAACCCACCAACCACACCACCAGAAATTGTGCCTACATCTGCATTATTCATTGGTGCACAACCAAACAGAAGTGCTGATAAAGACAAAGTTGCAATACATTTTTTCATAATAAATCACCCTGGTTAATAAATTTCAAATCGCTTGTCATTCTAGCACCTAGGGCATATATTATCCATGACCTAAAAAGAATATTTAAAGAATTTTCAAAAAAAAAATCATATACGCGGGCGACTAGAGGTTTGGCACAACAATTCATAGGCAGAAGTGCCTGATGATTGCGCTATATGTTCGATAAAGATATGATTGCCCCATAATTCAACGGTGTCACCAATGCTGACATCAGGATGTGTTGTTAAATCCACAGCCATGGTGTCCATAGAAATCCTACCTACGATGGGTACTTTGTGCCCGTCAATCCCTACCCAGGTAGGCATAGTTAAATGCCTTGGATACCCATCCCCATATCCTGCTGCCACAATGCCAATGACTGATGCCTTATCCGTACACCAAATGCCTTGATAGCCAACCTGAGACCCCGCAGGTACATGATGAATTGCACTGATAGCCGACATAAAATGCATGACTGGCTCTAACCCCAGCTCAGGTGCTGTTTTGTTTGAAAAAGGTGATACCCCATACAGCATAATCCCTGGTCTCACCACCTCTGCATGGGTCTGGGGCAGAGCGATAATCGCAGCAGAATTTGCTAGACTGTGTTGTTCAAATCCTAAAAAAGGGATGTCCTTAAATAGGGTAATTTGTTTTGAATTTTCTATTCTGTTTGGTTCATCGGCGCAGGCAAGGTGGCTCATTAGACCAATGTGTTGGTCTACCCAGGGACAAGATTGTAAACTACTCATAACACCTGGAAGTTCCTCCGGCTTAAAGCCAAGTCTATTCATCCCAGTATTCACTTTAACCCAGAGTTTGATTGGTGAAAGAAGCGGGGTATTTACTAGCCATTGTACTTGTTGTGCCTGATGAATCACCAATTGAAAGTGATGTTGGGCGGCGATTGGCAGCTCAGAAGGGTGGAATATACCTTGGAAAATAACGGCAGGGGTGCGAATTCCCATGGTATGTAATACCAGGGCTTCTTCAAGACAGGCTACACCAAAAGCATCTACCCGCCCCTCCAGCGTGGGTGCTACAATATCTATGCCGCAACCATAAGCATTGGCCTTGATCATGGCGATGATTTGTTTACCTGGAGCATGGTTTTTGACTATGTCCAGATTGTGCAACAAAGCTCTGGGTTTAATGACGAGTTTGGTAGGTCTAGACATATTCCTCTATCCTTGGTGACCACTAAAGGCTAAATCTTCAAAACGGGTGTATTTACCAATAAAGGCTACACGCACTTTGCCTATAGGGCCATTTCTTTGCTTTGCAATGATGATTTCAGCTGAACCTTTTTCAGGACTATCTGCATTGTAGACTTCATCTCTATAAATAAAACAAATCAAATCCGCATCTTGTTCAATGGCGCCAGATTCTCTTAAGTCAGACATCACCGGTCGCTTATCTGCCCTTTGCTCAAGGCTTCGATTCAACTGTGATAAGGCAACCACAGGTACGCTTAACTCTTTAGCTAAAGATTTAAGACTACGGGAAATTTCTGAGATTTCAGCCGTGCGGTTATCGGCACTAAAACCTGGGGCCTTCATCAATTGTAAATAATCCACCACGATCAAGCCTATACTGCCATGCTCTTTAGCCAAGCGTCTTGCACGCGTTCGTACTTCACCAGGACTTAGAGCAGGCGTGTCATCAATGAATAATGGGGCTTCCGAGAGCATATGAACAGCTGAGGTGACTCGGGGCCAATCGTCATCGTTTAGTTTACCAGTTCTGATTCGGTGTTGATCAATGCGGCCTAAAGAAGACATCATTCGCATTGCCAGAGAGTCTGCTGGCATCTCCATTGAAAAAACAAGTACAGGCTTTCCAGATTTTATCGCAGCATGCTCAGCCATATTCATAACCAGCGTGGTTTTACCCATAGAAGGGCGCCCTGCAACAATAACCAAATCTGAGGGTTGTAAGCCTGAGGTCATCTCATCTAAATCAGTTAAGCCCGTTGCAAGACCTGTGATGCTTTCATTGCTATGATATAGGGCATCAATTTTTTCAACTGCACGAACTAAAATGGATTTAATGCTTTCAGGTCCACCATCACCTGCTGTTTGTTCACCAATGGCAAAGACTTTGCTTTCTGCCAAATCTAATAATTCTGGCACAGCTCTTCCGGCAGGATTAAAGGCAGAATCAGCAATTTCAGTGGCAACGCCAATCAACTGTCTTTGTACTGATTTTTCTCGAACTATGTCTGCATAAGCGGTGATATTGGCAACACTGGGTGTATTATTGGCTAATTCGAATAGATAAGTCTCGCCCCCCGCTTCCTCTAGCTCATTATGGGTGGACAGCGTATCAAGAAGCGTAACAACATCGAAGGGCTTGTCTTTTTTTGCTAATGAGGAAATAGCTCGAAATAACATACGGTGCTCAAGGCGATAGAAATCTGCTTCGCACAAGGTATTACTAATTTTATCCCAAACCTGATTATCCAACATCAAGCCACCAATGATGGATTGTTCAGCTTCAGCTGAATGCGGTGGCCTTTTTAGAGGATCAATTGATTTTTTTGATTGTTGTAGCTCGAACATGGGTCACAGAATGAGAATAGAAGAAGACATCTATTGTAATCCCCTTTTTAAAAAAAAACAGGGTTTTAAATGGTTTCTTTAGATTCTAATTTGTTTTGCCATTGAAAAAGGCTAAATCACATAAGGCGTCTTGTACTGTTCCCCTGATTTAGCCTTTATGCCATGGACAGGCTACTCCTAACCAACAGCTTATCTTACCCAAGTTTGTGTTCTACCAAGCGCTGAGACTCCAACATACCCTCTTACATACAACTTATTGCCTTCGACTGTGATTTTAGCTCTATAGATTTTACCAGTTTTAGGATCTAGTATGGTGCCACCGCCCCATACACCTTGGCCCTGGTCGCTTAAACCTCGAAGAAAATTCAGACCTTCTATTTTTTTATCTTTAAAAGGCTCTGGGCAGTGGTTACAAATTCCAGTGTCCCCAGACTGTGGGTACACTTTAATGATTTTACCGCTGATGATACTTCCGGACTGCTTGATTCTAACAACGGCTCTTTTTTCACCGGTTTTATCATCAATGGTGGTCCAGGTGCCAATGGGGGATGAACTGGCCAAAGCTATAATAGGAATAAAGCTAAGTATAAAAAGGTGTAAGTATTTCCATAATTTCATGTATCTCTCCAGTTAAAAAAGTAGAATCATACGATAGGATTATACAATATGCACCATTTTTTCAATTATTTAAGGGCATAAAAAATAAATCCAAGTCTTCTTCGCTTAAAGACATTGTTTTTGCAGGATCGGTTGACAATACCCCCTCTACCAACTGGCGTTTTCTCTCTTGCATTTTTAAGATGGCTTCTTCAACCGTACCTGAGGTGATGAGTTTATATACAAACACTGGATTTAATTGTCCAATTCTATGGGTTCTATCTGTCGCTTGATCTTCTACTGCAGGATTCCACCAAGGATCAAAATGAATGACCGTATCAGCCTTTGTTAAATTCAGTCCGGTACCCCCGGCCTTTAAGCTGATTAGAAAAACTGGAACCTGTCCTTGTTGAAATGTTTCAACCATAGTTTGTCTATTTTTTGTTTGACCAGTTAATTTTAAATAGACAATTTTTTTATTATTTAATTCTTGTTCAATCAAACTCAACATGGATGTAAATTGAGAAAAGACCAGCACACGACGTCCTTCTTCAACCAAATTATCTAGTAGTTCCATCAAAGCCTCAAGTTTGGCTGAAGCCGGTGGGTCTATTGTAGTCTGGGTGAAAGGTAATAATCTTGGGTCACAACATACCTGACGAAGCTTCAACAAGGCATCTAATAAAAGAATATGACTTTTACCCAAGCCTTGTTTTGCTATGGCATCTCTCACCTTTTTTTCCATACTCATGCGAATTGTTTCATACAGATCGCGTTGAGCACCAGTAAGTTCAATGGGGCAAATGACATTGGTTTTCAAAGGCAATTCTTTGGCAACTTGGTTCTTAGTGCGTCGTAACATGAAGGGTTTGATACGTTGTACCAGCAATTGGCGTCTTTCCAAATCAGCATTTTTTTCAATGGGGGTTCTAAACCAAAGCCTAAACTTTTTGGCATCACCCAGCAATCCTGGCATTAAAAAATGGAATAAGGACCATAATTCCCCCAGATGATTTTCAAGGGGCGTTCCAGTGAGACATAAGCGATGACTGGCCTTGAGTTGTTGTATTATTTGGGTGGTTTTTGTGCGCGCATTTTTAATAAATTGCGCCTCATCTAGAATGAGATAATAAAATTCATAGGTTATAAATTTTTCTTTGTCTCTGTGAATCAGCCCATAGGTTGAAATGATTAAATCATAATCATTAAACTCATCAAGTCGTCTTTCGCTGCCATGATATACGAACACTTTTAATTCAGGTGTAAACCGTTTCGCTTCTGCCAGCCAATTTCCAACAAGACTGGTAGGTGCGATGATGAGTGAAGCGTTTATCAAGCGTCCTTTTTCTTTTTCATATTGTAGATGGGCCAAGGTTTGCACCGTTTTACCTAAGCCCATATCATCGGCTAAAATACCGCCAAAACGACAGGATCGTAAAAATTGAAGCCATTTTAATCCATGGTGTTGATAATCCCTTAAATTGGTAGTAAGCCCTTTGGGCGCTTCAATCTCTGGTAATTCTTTCAAATGAATCAATTGTCTTAATTCTTGACGTAAACTTTCAGCACCTTGCCACCTGGCCTTGCTAGCAGCCAATGCTAACTCTGCCTCACGCATCAAAATGAGTTGATATTTATCAATTTCTAATTGTAAATTTTCATTGTTTTGACGAACACCTAATTGGAGCAACAAACGAACCAGCGGCTTTAGACGTCCAATTGGCAAGGTGAGCATGCGATTTGCTTTTAAAGGAAGTTGCACCATCTCGTCATCAGCAAGTTTATCTAAATCATGGCCTTTGTACTTATGGATTAAATCGGCTACCAAAGGAACGATGTTGACAGGATGATTATCCACTAAAATACCCAATTGATAGGAAAAGAAATCATTCTTACTTTCAGTCAAATCAGAAAACCATTCAACTTCATCAGCATGAATCACCTCTTGATACAAAGGGCTTGCAAATTCTACTTGCCACCCCTGGTTTTTTAGATAGGGTAAAGCCCGGTTATACAGATCATCTAGATGATTCAGACCTGTAATTGTTTCTAAAATAAAGCCTGATTTTTGTTTATGAAATCGTTGTAAAGCTTCCTCAACCAAGCTCATCTGCCTTAAATGCAGGGTTTGGAATAATTCATTTATTTTTTCATCCTCAAAAGCTTTGTCACGAATATATTCCTTTAAGGTATCATCCTGTTGAAGTACTACATGAAGACTAGGATCCTGATAGGCGATTTGGCATCCTGCATATTCAAACATAACTCGCGCTAAGAAAAGGGTATCCTCTGCCTCATCGGTTTGAATAGAGGATTCTTGGGTGTCCAAAACTACAATAGGCACAGGCCTGACATGTATATGTTCTTTGGATTGAAACACTTGAGGTACAGGGAAGTTAGGGCAGGTTTTGGCCATCTTTTGAGAAAATAATTCAGCTTGTTCAAGGGGAATGGGTGGCGCTTCTAATAGATGATGTAATTGTTCTATAGGAAAGCCTGTATTTAAATAGCCCATGCTAAGGTCTTCATAATAAAAATACCATGATTTATCTAACAAAAGCGCATCTATGGGCAGGTCATCGTGCTTTAATTTTAAATGTTGAGACCCATTTGGAGCCAGTACCCATTGGCAAATACCTTCAAGTGGATTAGCCATTTGGATGGCTGATTCATCATGGTATTTGAAGAAAGCCCGATTTGTTTTAATTATTTTTTCTAATAGTTCGCTATTTCGAATAGAGAAGGTGTTGAAATATCCTTGGACATTGCACTTAAAAAATAATTGGGCAATGATGTCGTTGTCATTGCTTGTAAGATGCTGTCTTTTTGACTCCGGCAAGGTGTTAATAAGCAGCATTTTCCCATAACCACCGCGTTTTAAAAGCTTAGGCAAAGCCAATTCCACAAGAACCACATGTTCATGTCTTTCACGTTTAAGTTGAAGCAGGTATACCAAATGATGTGTTATATCTTGTTGAGGACGCTTTAACTCTTTTGCTCGAAGATTTTTTAACCAGACGTCTAGTTTTTTGTCTAATCTTTCCATGGTATTGGGATCCATGTTTATTTTTTCTCTATCCCTTAATGCAAATAAACAAGCGGCAGCGTGCTGACAATTGAACTCATAAGAGCAAGTGCAATGAGCAGCTTTACCCGGCCAAATTTTTAAATCCATATGCACATCATGTATTTGATTTGCAATGTCTTTAATACGACCTTTTAATAGCCCATCACTGAGACGAATACTAAGAACATATCCTTTTTGAAAATAATCTTGGCCTGTGACCAGCGTTTTTGAATCAAAGGTTTCGGGCATTTTAGATATGGCTTCATTGAGCATAAGATAAGATAAATTCCAGGCAAAAGATCCATTGTAGTTAATTATAAGCTTGTTTGGCAAATGGTTATGGTTAGTTAGCGCGGATTTAGTCCTTTTTTAAGGTATCTTTTGTTCTTATTTCGTATACAATATGCAATAAGTAAACTACAAAAATACACTATGGCTGACAAACTTAATATCCTGATGGCACAAATCAATCCTGTGATAGGCGATTTTGAATTTAACAAAAATAAAATTTCAAATATCATCAAAAACAACCAAGATAAGGTAGACATCATCGTGTTTCCTGAGCTTGCTCTTACGGGATATCCCCCGGAAGATCTGTTGTTTCGTAAGGAATTTCATTTGGCGGTAACTGAAAGTTTGGCCCAAATACAAAAAATAATTACAGATTGTTATGTCCTCCTTGGTTATCCAACTCTAGAAGGCGAACAGTGCTACAACTCGGTGGGTCTAATTCATAAAGGCCAAATAATAAGGCTATACCATAAACAAAATTTACCCAACTATGATGTATTTGATGAGGCCAGATACTTTTTATCCGGCCCAAAAAATCCTTGTGTGGTGGAAATTAAAAATTATAAAATTGGACTATGTATTTGTGAAGATCTCTGGAAACCTGGGCCTGTAGAAGATTTAATAGCACAAAATGTTTGCTTGATACTTTCTCCTAATGCATCCCCTTTTGATCACTGTAAACATGAAAGACGAGAAGCCTTACTTAGGGCTTATGCAAGTCAGGGTGTAGCCTTTGTTTATGTAAATCAAATGGGTGGTCAGGATGAAATCCTATTTGATGGTCAGTCATTTGCAATGGATAAACAGGGTGTGGTATGTGCCCGTTCTCCAGCCTTCGAAGAGCAATTGTCTTTAGTACAATTTGATGAATTGCATAAAATTCAGGGTGAAATTACACCTTTATTGAATAAAGAGGCCTTGATTTACAAAGCGCTGGTCTGTGGCACCAAAGATTATGTGCATAAAAATAAGTTTCCTGGCGTTTTATTGGGTCTTTCAGGCGGTATAGATTCTGCTTTAACCTTGGCCATTGCGGTGGATGCCTTAGGCCCAGAGTCAGTACAAGCCGTGATGATGCCTTCTCGATATTCTGCCCAAATAAGTCATGACGATGCGCTTGAACAGATTCTAAGTATGAAGGTATCCTATTCGACTATAAGCATTGAGCCTTCTTTTAAGTCAATTTTGTCTAGTTTAGAGCCAGAGTTTACAGGTCTGCCTGAAGATACCACAGAGGAAAATATTCAAGCAAGAATACGAGGTATGCTTTTGATGGCTCTTTCTAATAAATTCGGAAACATGGTTTTAACTACCAGTAACAAAAGCGAGACTGCAGTTGGTTATGCTACTTTATATGGCGACATGGCTGGTGGTTTGGCGGTTTTAAAAGATGTACTTAAAACGCAAGTGTATGCCTTGGCGCATTATAGAAATTCCTTATCAAGGGTCATCCCAGAGCGCGTCTTTACACGCGCCCCTTCTGCTGAATTAAGAGAAAATCAAGCCGATCAAGACAGTCTGCCTGATTATGCTACATTAGATGCCATTATAGAGGCTTATATGATAGACGATAAAAGTCCTAAGCAGATCATTGAAATGGGGTTGTCTTCTGAGGTGGTTCTTCGTGTAATCAAATTAATCAAAGGCAATGAATACAAACGACGCCAAGGGCCTTTGGGCCTTAAAATCAGTCCAATTGCTTTTGGAAAAGATTGGCGGTATCCAATCTCCACTGGGTTTTAATACCTTATACTTCAGCCAAATTGCCCTTGCTTTCTAGCCAGATTTTTCTATCGGGTGCGCGTTTTTTGTTCAACATCATGTCCATGATGGCATGCGTATGGGCTTCATCCTCTAATGTGAGTTGCACGAGCCTTCGGTTATTGGGATCCATGGTTGTTTCGCGTAATTGTATTGGATTCATCTCGCCCAAACCTTTAAAACGTTGTACATTTATTTTGCCTTTATTTTGTTGACTTAAGTGGTGAATGATGCGGTTTTTTTCTTCTTCATCTAGTGCATAATGAACAATTTTGCCTAAGTCAATTCTAAAAAGTGGGGGCATGGCCACAAAAATATGTCCAGCTAGAACCAATGGTTTAAAATGGCGCAAAAACAAAGCACATATAAGGGTTGCAATGTGGGCTCCATCTGAATCCGCATCAGCTAATATACAGATTTTTCCATAACGTAAACCAGAAAGATCGTCAGAACCAGGGTCTATACCAATGGCTACAGAGATGTCGTGAATTTCCTGTGAGGCCAATACTTGTGAAGAGTCGACCTCCCAAGAGTTTAAGATTTTACCTCGCAAGGGGAGTATTGCTTGAAAATCTTTATTGCGGGCTTGTTTGGCTGAGCCACCTGCAGAATCTCCTTCGACCAAAAATAATTCAGCCTGACTGAGATCGGTTTGTAAACAATCTGCAAGTTTCCCAGGTAGTGCAGGACCTTGGCTTACGCGTTTTCTTGCCACCTGTTTGGCTTGTTTTAATCGCTTTTGTGCTCTTTCTATTGCTAAGGAGGCGATTGCTTCTCCCTGACTCCTATGATGATTGAGCCAGAGTGAAAAAGCGTCTTTGATGACATTGTTCACAAAGGCTGTGGTTTGTCGGGAACTTAGCCGTTCTTTTGTTTGCCCAGCGAACTGTGGCTCTTTCATTTTTACTGAAAACACATATTGACAGGGCTCCCAGAGATCATCTGCAGTTAATTTAACGCCCCGAGGCAAAAGATTTCTTAATTCACAAAAAGTTGCCATGGCTTCATACAACCCTGTTCGCAACCCATTGACATGCGTTCCACCTAAGACAGTAGGAATTAAGTTAACATAGCTTTCATTTAGGCTGATATTTGCTGATTCTGCCCAAACCAAGGCCCAATCAATGGTACCCTCATCGCTTTTAAATTCTCCGGTAAAGGGTTCATTAGGCAGGTATGGAGATGTCAGACTTTGACAAAGATAATCACTTAAACCTTGTTCATAACACCAATTTTGTTCTTCCTGGGTTGCCTTATTTAAAAAGGTCATAGACAAACCTGGACAAAGCACAGCCTTTGCTCTTAATACATGGGTGAGGTGTTTGATTGATATTTTGGTTGTGTCAAAATATTTGGCTTGAGGCCAAAAGCGGATGCGGGTACCATTGTCTCTTTTTTTAGTGGTGGCTATCTCGTTTAATTCAGTCACCTTATCACCAGAAGCAAAAGCCATCTGATAAACAATTCCATTGCGTTTGATGGTTACTTCAAGTCGTTCGGATAAGGCATTGACAACTGAGACTCCTACCCCATGAAGTCCACCAGAAAAACTATAAATTTTATCGGAGAATTTTCCGCCAGCATGCAAACGAGTCATAATGACTTCAACGCCCGTTAATTTCAATTGAGGATGTAAATCAATGGGCATGCCTCGGCCATTATCTTCAACCTCAACGGAGCCATCTTCATGGAGGGTAACCAAAATATGGGTGGCAAAGCCTGCAAGTACTTCATCAACGCTATTGTCTATGACTTCCTGGGCTAAATGGTTGGGTCTGGTGGTGTCTGTATACATTCCAGGACGACGTTGAACGGGTTCTAGACCACTTAAAACTTCAATTGCATCGGCATTATAACTGTCTGACATTGGTTTTCTTATTCAATTTAAAAGAAGATCCTATTTTACCATAGTTTAATCAGACTACCTCAATTTGATAATGTCTCATTATCTTATGTAAAAAATAGGCCAGAATATACATGATAAGTCCCAAGGCTAGGGCAGTTAGTCCCATGATTAAATAATAATTTTCATAATAGGGTAAGCGTTCAACAGCAGAATGCATGGTTTCAGGAATTGACACCCAGGCTGCCAGTCTACCAGAAATTGCATTGGACATAGAACTTGCCAGATACCAAACGCCCATGGCCAAGGCCAAGGTCTTTTCATTGCAGTATAAACCAATCATACTTAGCCCAATGGCACTGACTAGAAGTTCTGCCAGTGTAATAAAAACATAGGTAATTGCTATATAATTGCCATTAACTACTCCACCTTGTGCTTGTTCTGCAGCCAAAACCATGATTAATAAAGCAATACCAGACAACACGGTACCTGCTGCAAATTGAAGGGGAATGGTGAAGCCTGGGAAACGCTTATAAAAACGGGGTAGCTGTGTACCAATCATTAATATAAGCAAGGGATTTAACATCTGGTATTGGGCTGAAGAGATGGTAAATCCTAGAAAATTTAAGTCTGAATTGCTTTGGGCAAATAAAATTAATGTGGTAGACATTTGATTATAAATTATAAAAAAAACCACTGCCTCTAGTATCAAGAATAAAGCAATCATTTGTTTAACACGTGTATTTCCAGTTAAGCGGATTGTTGAAATTAAAAAACCCAATATACCCAAGAAGCTGCCAATACTTATTAGAAAACTTGCAATATACACATGAAAATAGGCATACAAAGTCATAAGATATATAAATGTCAGGTAACCAACTAATTGGGTTGTGTTTTTTTTAGTAAAGGGCTCCTTGTCTTTGCCCCAAATTGCTGAGTCATAAATAGTGTATCGTTTGACAAAGTTTAAAGCTGCAATGGATTTACCCACAAATGTAATAGCAAACACAGACAAAGGCCCATAACGACTATCTAATAAGCCAGGTGCAATGATTACCGCTAATAAGGCACCTAAATTAATTGATAAATAGTAGTAGGTCATTGCAGATTTTGCTTTGATTGCATCTTTAGCATAAATATGAGAAATAAGGCCTGAGGTTGTTCCCATCAACAAAGAATTGGTTGCAGGAAGCAATGCATAAGAGGCAATAAACAATGTATCACCCAGGGCTCCTAAAGTGTAACCACTGAGCATAACAAGTAAATAAGACAAAGCCACTAAGATGCTTCCAATCAATATAGAGCGTCTTATCCCAATGACATTGTCGGCCATATAACCACCTACAATTGGCATAAGGTACCCCATTGCCCCGGTTATACCCATGAAAGCATAGGCCTTGGTTTGGTCATACCCTAAACCATGCATGATCAATGGTCTGGTTAGAAATAAAATGAATATGGTATTGATTGAATAGGTTGAAAATTGGCTCCAAAAAGTTATGAATATAATATTATTGGTTTGTTTTTGGCTAAGGTCGAATGTGGGAAAATATTGCTTGAGTTGTAAAGCCATCCTTTTACTCCTTGTAAAAAAGAACTGCTTATTTCTTAGCTAACACCACATCTATAATATGAGTATCATGATAGGGGAAAGTAAAAATTTTGTTAAATAGTCTCTTAAGTCGTTGAATTAAAAAATATTTTGGTAGCATTCGAATGGATAGACTATTAAGAAACCAAGTACCCTCAATTCCGAATAAAGCAAGTTCGTCTATGTTATTTAAAGTGATGGGTATTTCTAAGCGCTTGTGATCCAATACTTCAAATTGATGTTGTTTAAATGCAAGCATCAATTCGTCTGAGTTGGTAGCAACGGTGGTGTTTTTTACTATAGATTTATAATAGTGCCCCACAACACTACTTAAAATAGAATCCTGAGCAATGAATTCTGCAAGTTGTTGTTGAGCTCTAGGAAAGGAATCATAGGTTGTTGTGATCATGGAGTAGTACCCATTGGCACGGGTAAGCAATTTTGCTACATCAAATAAGTGATGTATAGGTATATAGGCATTGATAAAATGAGCCAACACCAAATCTTGGCTATGCGGGGGTAAAAATCGACTGACTTCGCTAACGCTTGCTTCAATTGTCGTTAGAGATAATGATTCTTTAGCACGCTTTAACATTTCTTCAGATACATCCACGCCAGTGAAATCAGCCTTTGGCATCACCTTTTGAAGTTTTTGTAAAAATGTACCTGTACCCACGCCCAGATCCAGCACTTTAAAATGAGGCTTTATCCCCAAATGACAGGCTTTCATCTGTTCAATGGCACAATAATGACTCTCGCTGATCGCACCAAAGAGATTAGCAGTAGCATAATTATCAGCGTTTTGGTTATACATGGCCTTCAAGGACATGCAAGGTTTCCTATTTTTATTTAGAATATCAGTATATCCTTAAACTATAGGAATTTGCGAATAGTCTTTTAGAAAATATTTTTGTAAGCATTTCCTGTGTAGATGTTCTATGTAAACGCGGCCGCTTATGTTAAGATCTGGAACATTTTTAAAACCCTGTATTTACTGGAATTGTTCCATGATTTTACCTGTTATCATTTTAGGCGGCACTGGAAGTCGTCTGTGGCCATTATCCAGAGAATTTTATCCCAAACAATTTTTATCCATTCAGGGCACAGACAGTATGCTTCAAGCCACGGTCAAACGTTTAAGTGGCCTTGATCACCAACCACCTTTGTTTATTTGTAACGAAGAGCATCGATTCTTAGTACTTGATCAATTAAATCATATTAATCAATCTTTTACAGACATTATTTTAGAACCAGTGGGACATAATACTGCTCCTGCCATCACCCTAGCTGCTTTGAGGAGTTTACAAACCGGTGCTGATCCCTTGTTATTAGTTCTTGCAGCGGATCATGTTATTGCTGATGTAGCAGCCTTTCAAGAAGCCGTATGCCGGGGCATTCCATTTGCCGAACAGGGAAAATTGGTGGCTTTTGGTGTGTTACCTACCTACCCTGAAAGTGGTTATGGGTATATTAAAGCGCAATCTTCTACAAATGCTGCTTTTGAAATCGATTCCTTTATTGAAAAACCCTGCCTAGAGTTGGCTCAATCTTATATAGAGGCTGGTAATTATTTCTGGAACAGCGGACTGTTTTTATTCCGGGCCAGCTGTTACCTCGAAGAATTGAAAAAATTCCAACCTGATATTTATACCCAATGCGACAAAGCTTTGAGCGGTAAGAAAAAAAATCTTAGTTTTATCAGTATTGATAAATCAGCCTTTGATTTATGCCCTGCGGATTCTATTGATTATGCTGTCATGGAAAAAACAAAACTGGCTGTTGTTGTTCCAATGACCTGTGGGTGGAGTGACATAGGATCTTGGGCTGCCATGTGGCAAAATTTTGAAAAAGACGAGCAAGGTAATGTTAAGCAGGGTGATGTCATTAGCTTAGACACAACCACAAGTTTTATTCGTAGTGATGATAAATTGGTAGTTACCATGGGGTTAAAAGATACTGTGGTAATTAATACCAAAGATGCTGTATTGGTTGCAGCCAAAGAATGTGCTCAAGATGTTAAAAAGGTGGTGGCCCTATTGAACGGCCAGGAAAGAAGTGAGGCAAAATCTCACAGTGAAGTGTTTCGTCCTTGGGGTAAATATGATTCATTAGCTCAAGGTCCACGGTATCAAGTAAAGCGAATTACAGTAAAACCAGGTGAAAAATTATCATTACAAATGCATCATCATCGTGCAGAACATTGGGTTGTTGTATCTGGAACCGCGAAGGTCACGAAAAATGCTGAAACCTATTATCTAACTGAAAACCAATCAACCTATATACCCTTAGGCACTGTGCATTCATTGGAAAATCCTGGTAAAGTACCCTTGGAAATCATCGAGGTACAGTCGGGTAGTTATTTAGGTGAAGACGACATCATCCGTTACGAAGACAGATATGGACGTGCTATGGCCAATATTGAGTGATCTATTTATATTTTCTACTGTAATTAGTCGCTGGCGCGTAATTGGATTTTACCGACGTCCCGCGGCCATGTCATTACCCACAAGTAGGAAATGATTGATGAATAAGATAATGTCGTCCCGGAATTTAGTGTGACTTGGCGAGCTTGTGAGCTTAGTCACACTTAAGGTCCGGGATCCATCCAGCAGCCGACACAATGCTAGTTTCAAAATGGATGCCGGAATTTAGTGCTGCCAAGCTCGCTGCTCGCCAGGCGGCACTAAATTCCGGGACGACATTCTTATGGATAATGATTTTTCGGTTTTTTCGCAAAATAAAAGAGATTTTTTAATTTTTCTTAATATTTCGTTAATAAACCAAGAGTAGAATGATAGGTGAGACAATTTTTTTAGTTTTTTTTGTAGCTGCTATGTAAGACCATGGATGCGTACTATGGAACCAGGTGGCTGCCTCGTTAGGGAGAATTAGTGATGTTAATTTTGACTCGTCGCATAGGTGAAACATTAATCATTGGTGATGACGTGAATATAACTGTACTGGGTGTGAAAGGCAACCAAGTACGTTTAGGTATCAATGCACCAAAAGATGTTTCAGTTCATCGCGAAGAGATTTATTTGCGTATACAACAAGAAAAAGATTCAGGTGCGGTAGATGCAGAGGAAGAGGCTGTATAAAACTACAGCCTCTCTCCATAGATTTTAAATCCGAGACAAAACCAATAGGCTTAGGCTCGGATAATGTCAAACTTCTATAAAATTCCCTTGTAAATCATAGGCATCGTTTCCTGTAATGCGAACCTTTAGGATATCTCCAACTTTTAGCCCTTGCTTAAGAGGTAGATAGACCAGACCATCAATTTCGGGTGCATCACCTCTACTTCGGGCTATGACTTGATTGTCTGTAATCGCATCTATCAACACATCTTCTATACTTCCAATTTTATTTTTTAATTTATTCTCACTGATTTTAGCTTGTGCTTGCATAAACCGATGGTATCTGTCTTCTTTAACATCTTCGGATATAGGGTCTGCGAGCAGGTTGGCTTGCGCGCCATCAACCGGTGAATATTTGAAGCAGCCTACTCTGTCTAATTGTGCAATTTTTAAAAAATCTAGTAATTCTGAAAATTCTTCTTCAGTTTCACCTGGAAAGCCCACAATAAAAGTCGAGCGTAAAGTGATGTTAGGACATATTTCTCGCCATGATGCTATCCTTTTTAAAGTGTTTTCACTGCTGGCAGGACGTTTCATTGCTTTGAGTATTCGTGCATTGGCATGTTGTAATGGAATGTCTAAATAAGGAAGTATCAACCCATCACGCATAAGAGGAATGATTTTATCTACATGAGGATAGGGGTATACGTAGTGCAGACGAATCCAAATACCTAATTTGCCCAGTTGTTCACACAATTCCAAAAATCTTGTAGGAACTGTTTGATTTTGCCATTCTACAGGTAGATAGCCCGTATCAATTCCGTAGGCACTGGTGTCTTGAGAAATCACCAAGATTTCACTGACACCAGCCTGTTTTAATTTAGTGGCCTCCGATAAAACCTGAGCCAAGGGATAACTTTGAAGTTTTCCACGCATACTTGGGATGATGCAAAAAGTACATTTTTGGTTGCAACCCTCAGATATTTTTAAATAAGCATAATGCCTAGGCGTAAGTTTAATGCCCTGGGGTGGTATCAATTGACTAAAAGGCGCATCAGGGGGCGGTAAATGTTCATGCACGGCTTTAACAACCGCTTCATAGGCATGAGCCCCACTGATATGAAGCACTTCAGGGCAAGCTGCTTTAATAATGTCTGCTTTAGCACCTAAACACCCTGTGACTATTACTCGTCCATTTTCTGCCATAGCTTCTTTGATGGCATCTAGAGATTCTTTTACAGCACTGTCAATAAAGCCACAAGTATTTATCACCACCACACCAGCATCTTGATAACTTGAAACAAGCTCATAGCCTTGAGCCCTTAATTGAGTAATGATTCGCTCTGAATCTACTAATGCTTTGGGGCAGCCTAAACTGACAAAACCGACTTTATAATTGGGAGTATGATTCATAATACCTTTACAAAAAGTGCATATTATAAGGTATTTATAATAGATTTGTCCAATTTAAACACCTTGAGTAACTCCTTATTAAGAGATCAAGGAGATTTAATGGTTGGTAATTGCACTTTAAGATCAACAGTTTGATCATCTGGACTACGATGCTGTGAAATACTATAATTTTTAATATCTAGAGCCCTAAATAACCTTACACTTTGTTCTGAATCTTTAAATTCTTTTGCCACCCGTATACCAGGTAAAGAATTTGGTGGTTTCTTCCAGAATGATTGCTCTGATGTAGTACACAATTTTGTATCTTTAACTAAAACTTGATCAGCTTCATCATCTGTTTCCTCAATAGCATCCAGTTCTCTTGGAGAGAAAATGAAAATTAAATCATACTTACGCTGCAGGCCAAGGAAGGTCGAAGACCGAGGCCTGTAGTCCCTGGTAGCCTTAGGGCCGGATGTTTTGCCGAAGGCAAAATATAAGGCATACGACAAGGCGTCAGTCATTGGGGAGCGCAGATT
>JACCWN010000095.1 GCA_013697625.1 Legionella sp. | reverse complement strand
ACGGCTATTGTGCTTACAAATAGCGTTTGCTGGGCTAACTTTGAACGTATAAGTCTTGGTAAGCTTACTTTGGCTTCAATATCTTGGATGTTTCGATGCTCAAAAATGCCCTGGGATTATTTGTTAGGGGTCCTGTGGAAGAACCCCCAAAAGTGGGCGTTCTGAGCTAAGCCGCTTTCCAGAAATACCGTTTTAAATGTTTTTCAAGCTCATTGACCATTGCATCCACATCAATATCACCATTGCTCTTTTTAAAGTTGTACTTACCAGTAAATGCAATGTGCGACCAAGCAATAGGTGAAATCCTGGCAAATTCATCAATAATTGCCTGGCTAACCCCATCGGCGAGCATTCTTTCATAAACTGTATTCAAAATAATCGCGTTATAGGCGATGATAGAATTTGCAACCAGTCTTACTGCATGCGCGCTGACCTGATTGTTTACTATTTTTTTACCCTTAAAAACTCCACGATAAATTTTTCTAATGAGCCCTTGGAGCTGGTGGTAGGCCTCTGTTCGGTTTCTAGCTGTCCGTATGGCTTTTCTCAGACCCATATTATCAATCAAATTCAACACATGCGTACTTTTAAATATCGTATTATACTCAATCAGTGCTTTTTTGAGTCCGGCATAGCGCGCATGGGAGTTTAATTTTCTAACTATGTTACTTTGTGTGTTTTCTTGCAGTAGCAAAGAAAGTAAGACCCGCAAGATATCTCGTTTTTGTGATTTAATCAGATTTTTATCGATAACGCCCTGTGACCGAATAATACCAGTATAATTATCAGTCTTTTTGACCGAATATAAGTTATTTGACGCCTCCTTTACGTCCTTGATGCTCGGTACATAATCAACATCGATCGAATCCAATATAACAAAATTAAGTTTATTTAGAGAGTGATTGTCTCCAGTCACCATATCGATGTTAATGTCTGTTTTATTACCCTGAATAACGTCGTAAAGAGAGTGCCCTTCATATTCGTTAAGTCCAATATTTTTAGCATTGGCGGCAACAAAGTTTGCAATCAGTGTATAAATCGATAGCCCCGGTGATTTTCCGAGATATTTTTTTGAATATCTTGATTGAATGGTGCTTTCACTGGTTGGTAATTTTTGCCCATCAGCATCGGCGAGCAATTTGTCATCCATTAAATTCCATAGCTTGAAAATAGGCAGCGAATGAATCAGGTTGCCTACCATGTCATTTGCCGCACATAATGTCTCTATGCGTATAAAATCTTCCTGTGTTGAGCGCATTAAATTGTAATTTAGATCAGACATTTCGGCCATCTTCTCAATACCGATACCAAAGGCATCTGATAAAATACATGCATTAACGGCCAAGGCGATGGGTGTCTTTTTTTTATTGTACCGAGTTTTCATGTGGGTAAAGGATTGCCACATGTTAATGCGATCGCCTATATACATCATGATGTCTGGTATTTCTACTTGAGTCAGGGTTCTGAAAAAAGCATCATCCAGTTTATCCAAGCTATCATAACTCAAGCTCCAGTCCTGTTCACCGGGTTTCATTTCTTTGATATGAAATGCGGCATTTTCACCGCCACTGATTCGCTTTGTAGTTTTATCCCACGTGGTATCTAACGCCACGAGAGCTGCATCCAGACGTTCATCACAATAAACTGGGATTTTAGGATAACCAAATTCATTGGCTATTTTTTCAACATCATCGACCAAGGCATCGCTAATCAAATCATGATCGAAGTCGCAGTAAGAAACACTTTCATTGCAACAGAGCAGACCTTTATCCAAGCGGCGATACATTTTGTGGTAAACAAAGAACTCGAATAAATGAGGGTCTATCTGTGCATCATCAGGATCTTTTTTCAAATAAGGAAGCTGTGTCTTGGATATGGTGTCTTCCAAATCTTGCGGTAATTTAAACGTACAAGGGCCTTTGCCGCTACCATAGTGCACTTTCAGTATATCAATGAACTTCATGATTTCACTATCTTCCTTGTAAAATACAAATGGTACCGCCAATAGAATTGGCCTCAAATAAAGTGCAAATAATCGTGACGATTTTAAATAAAATTCACGCATGGCTGCTTTTGTATCGAAGGTGCTGCCCTGTAAAAATTGCGCCAACGCTGGAAACTGCTCTTCTGGCAAGATCTTATAGGCAGCTTGATTCAATTCATCGTGGTTCAGTCCTTTTTTACGGTTTGGGAACCACTTAAGAAACTTGGCCAGCTTAGGTAAGTCAACAATCAAGCCAGAATGGTACTCAGCTTTTGCCTTTTCTGCATAAGCCTTCGCATCAACTACAATAGCCCTGATATGGTACATAAAACTAGTGATTAAATTATCCATGATCTGTTGATAACGGTGATAAATAAAACAAAGAGCATGTAACCATTGTTGCGGTCTAGATAACCTCCGCAATCGGGAAGCAGCGTATTGTTCTGCGATATCAGCGTAATAACG
>JACCWN010000093.1 GCA_013697625.1 Legionella sp. | reverse complement strand
TCGACTCGCCAACGCGACAAGTATGCCTCCGGCGGCCCTGGACGTCCTGGTCCCCCTTGATTTTGATCCCCCTACGGGGCTCAAAATCTGCGCTCCCCAATGACTGACGCCTTGTCGTATGCCTTATGTTTTGCCTTCGGCAAAACATCCGGCCCTAAGGCTACCAGGGACTACAGGCCTCGGTCTTCGACCTTCCTTGGCCTGCAGCGTATGCCGTCGGCCGGTTCGAAACCCTTTGGTAATGAAATTAGCAGCAATCGCATCTCCTGTAAAAAACGACCAGGCCTCATCAATGATGCACATCTTTTGTTTGTCTCGGTCGGAATTAAACATGCGCCTTTGAAACTGGGAAATAACTGATAAGAGTACAGGGGCGCGAATACTCTGATTGTTTTCAATTTCTTTTAAATCAACCACTATCATGCGGGCATGAGGGGACAAGGCCGATGGCTCATTAAATGCTTTGCCATGTTCTGCATGGGCACAATAACGTTGTAAATTCTTTGATAAAATACGAGCCGAGGGATAGGTTTGTGGGTCTTGTTCATATAAATCTAAAAGCTGTTGCGATACTTCATCAATGCGCGTTTGATTTTTTGTCTCACCAAAGGCTAATAAAATGGCCTCTCTTAAGGTCCCTCTATCATCATCGGTGGCGCCACTGGTAGGGCAGGTTAATAATTCAAACAAAGCAATGATGTCATCTAGTTCTCGTAAAATGTCGGTGACATGTGTAAAGGGATTCATTGCAAGATTGCTATACTCAAGATAAGTACCGCCTAAGGCTGCACACAGCTTCTTGTAGCTTCCTCCCACATCTATAATGAATATATCCCCACCATTAAAGAGTACATTTAGCATTAACATTTGAATGAAAAAGCTTTTGCCACCTCCGGAAGTTCCTGTTACAGCCATGTTGTAGTTGGTTCCAAATGCACCTGAAAAAGGATCGATACAGGCAAACTGATCGCGCATGGTGGGGAGCAAAATACCCTTGCCAACACCAGTCCAATCAGATAACAGCGGCATGTATTGCGTGGCATTCCAAGAAGATATGGGCCACATCATGGTTGGAAGACTGAAATCTTTAGCCAGATTGCCTGTGAAAAAAAATGGCATGGATGCTAAAAAATAAGGCCATTGCATGCGCCTACATTGTGCCAATTTAATGCCATTAAAGGAAAAAGCGGTTATTGCAGCCTCAACATCTCGCTCTTTTTCATGGGGTCTTGAAAACAGAAGTACGTTATAAAGCATTTTAACAGAACGGGTTTTTTGGGCTGATAAATCATCGCGAAAAGTACGCCATTCGCGAGCCTGGGTCTCAGTTCCTGCCACATTTAAGGCATAATCACTTTTAGATTTTTTATCCAAATCCCGAGTTTTGCGATTAGCACGACCTTGCGCTTTACCAGGCTCTTCTACAAGATAGGTTACTGAAATGATATGATTGCAAGGAATGCTTTTATCAGGATGGAAAACATTACTGGTGTTATTGATGTTTTCCCACAAATAATACTCACCCGGCAACCTGTCGATTGTAAGCACTGAGGCGGACGTTTCATAAGAACACCCTAATTGATTAACGCCGCTTAGCTTTACTACATTATTTTTAATCTCCACATCAAAGTCATGTGATAGGACTTGTTCTTTTAATAATTTAGTTTTGTCATAGGCATGAGGCGTATGCGAGATAACATCGGGGCAATTATCCAGATAAAAATGAAGCAGGTGCAAGAAATCAGCAGCCACAGCTTGCTTGAACCCAATTTTTGCAGCACTTAATGAGGCCTCAAATGACACTCGAAACCGCCCAAAACAGGCCTTTAAATCACCCTCAGTTTCTTTGTTGACCTTATCAATCACAATATAGCATTCAGTATTTGTCAGGCGCGGGTTACTGGTTGTATTGGTTTTAAAGCCGTGCATTGCGGCATCTTGATAAAATGCTTTGAGATTTGCACCTATTAAACTTAAATTTTTAAATTCACTTTTGTCAAATTGCGAAGTAAAAGCCTCAATCTGCGGCCCGACCTGGTTGTGCTTGACGCAAATCATCTGCAGGGTAAATTCATGCGAGACCTTGGATTGAAGTAAGGCATCCAACTGCTCGGCAATTTGTTCATTGGCACCTGTTAATGGAATAATACGGTAGATTAGTCCAGCATTGTATTGGTTAAAAAATAACTTGGAGTCCTCATCAAAGTATTGGTAAGGTAAAAGTTGTGCGGTGAATGATGGGTAATGATGCTCATTTAAATTAAGGTTTAATGAATCTTCTTGATTTAAATCCTCAACACCCAAATATTCTTTGAATAACACCAGGCTATCTTCAAACCATTCTGTAACTTTCCCAAACATGTATTTCTCCCTGTGCTCTTAATCTAACTCTATGGATGGCCTGAATAAAAAACCCTGCTATCGGCTTGTTGTACAAAATGACCATCCGGGGTGTAGCATTTTTCTTGAACCATACGATTGACCATTTCCATGCTTTGACATCCGCCCCTATCAGCAAAAGGGCAACGTGCATCCTCATTGTCTAAAATAGATTTTGAGCATGCGCATAATTGCAGCAGTAAAAGGCTTGCGTATAAAAGCTGCGTTTTAGTCATGATGAGGCTCCTCGTTTTGCACAGTTGAGAACAATGGGGCATTGGATGGCCCTTGTTGAGCTAAGAATTGATTGTCCATGCTAAGATTTGCCTTCATAAGCGGCTCTGTGGTATTGTTTTTGTTGGTTGATGCGCCCTCTTCCATGGGCTCAGAGCTTGAATCATAGGCACGACTAATGGTTGTGGTAACACATGGCGCGCTATCTAAGTCATTGTGAATTGATTTGCCAGACTCATACACTTGATGGTCTTTATCAATCCAAAATCCCTGGGTGAACAACACAGAAACTCGGCGCCCGGCTCGTGCCACCACTAATGGGTGATAAATATCAGCAATACGCATGACATAATCTGCAATGCGGTTGGCAGGATTACTCAGTGCGCCCCCGGCAGCGGATTGGGCAAGTGTTGAAGCCTCACCATAGGTGGTGATGGTGCCAGCACCTGGATTAATGGTTTGGGCGGTATTTAGATTTCTTAGCCCATCACCAAACCCTGCAAGCATGCCCGCAGCTGCAGAATACCCTAGCAATGGTTTTGTTTTTAAAATGGATGTCCCACGTAAATCCTGCATGGCATCTAAATCAAATACAGAGCCATAGGCTTTTTGTTCAAAATTGATGTCTTTAGAAGCACATGACAGCGTCTCAAGGTGTAGCACCACAGAGCTTCCGGATAAATCACCGTAGGTGGATACAAGGGCCATGCAATCTTGCAAATGTGAATACTGATTATTGGGCATGATGCCCCCGCTTGTTAGGCGAATGAGTGCAGTACCCATGTTTTTAGAACCATTAATTCCGGCATCACCTAATATGCCAGTTAATAACACGCCTTCGGCAAAGGTCCCTGCCCACACATAATTTTTAGAGGTTCGTTCATGTTTATTCTTTTTGCGTGCGTTAAATTGCACGGTTTCAAGACCTGATTTTGCAAGCCACTCGCGCTCAGCGCGTTGGCTTGGCTTTTGCTTGTTCTGCATCTCATCTCTTGTTGGTGGTATTACAGGCACAAGACTTGCCTGGCGGTTAGATAACAGGGCAACTTGTAATTGTTCATTGGTTTTTTTATTTTCATCTTCAAGATGGGCAAGTTTTTCTTGCATAACTTCCATCAGAGCTTTGATTTGGGCATCCGGCTCAGGCAGCACCACTTGCGTCTGCTTTTTTTCATTGGCTGTGACCTGCTCTTTTAAAGAATCAATTTGATGTTGCTGTTGCTCAATTAATGCCTCATCACTGCTTTGATTAAATTGAGTATCAAAAACTCCATCAAAATGAGCTTCTTCTTGGATTACAGGCTTTTTATGTTGTGTGCTGCTGTAGCAATAAAATCCATAAGCTGCACCACCTACCAATAGCAAGATGACTGCGTGCTTTAGTTGTTCTTTTTTAGCCAATTTGTTAGTATTCTTTGATTTTATCGATACCCATTTTTTTAATTTCTTTAACATCACCTAGTTTCCTTAAATTGACTTATGCCTTACTTTAACTAGCCTTGATTGCTGTAGACCCCATATAAATAAGCGACTTTTTTTGGCAACAGCGTATCCTGGCTCAATGCCAACGATTGAGCATTGGGATGGGAAAATAGGCTGGTAGAAAGCGCTATGTCATGCTTTGAGGTGTTTTCCAGGCTATAAACATAGCCTGTTAGGCCTGAACCTTGATACTGTTTTTGAAGTGTTACTTTGATGTCTTTCTTGATATAAAAAGGACTGTGGATTACGCCTAGCGCCTTAAAATCTTTTGGTATTTCTCCTGCTCTCATGGAAGCTATCGCCTCATCTAGTTGGGTTTGTTCAGGATTATCCGATTTAACATACTTTAATTTGGTCTGATTTTTGGCCATAAGTCTTAAGGTTTTTCCAGGCGATTCAACCGGTGTGAGGGTCAGTGAGACATGGTGTCCTTTGTCAGTGGTTACAAAAAGAGTAATTGGCGTTTGAAAATTTGGTTTGATATACACCGATTTTTCTTGGATGTCTGGCTGGTCCTTCTCGCTTTGGTCGACGGTTATAGAGCCTTGGGGGTAGCTCAATTTAATGATGGCTTCGCCTTCAATAAACAGGCGGTTAAAATTAATATTCGATAAGGTCATGTTAAATTGCTCACCTTCTTCAAAGGCGATGACCGAAGGAATTGCGCCGGCGCAGGCCATGCCTGAGCCTGCAAGTATTATCAAAAAAACCAGTTTTT
>JACCWN010000064.1 GCA_013697625.1 Legionella sp. | reverse complement strand
AAATTAGCTATAAACCCATTGATTGATCCGTATGAAAACCAATAAAGCGATAAGGGCATTAAACCAAGCATACAACACAATTGTAAAATTAAACTTTGTCTCAAACCCTTGGAGGGCCAACGCTGTTGAGTTAATAATAAACTCGCCACTGCAATAAAAGAAAAATAAAAACCTTGCATAAATACAGCATGAGGTTCAAAACAAAGCACGGCTATAAGCGCATAACGCCACATTTGCCATGAACTAAATTTTTGCCAACCCAAACAACATAAGGTATAAAAAAATAAGCCTACCATAGCCCGCTGCACAGGAGGGGCGAAACCTGCCAATAGCGAATATAACAAAGCCATCACAAGTCCAGTACTACTGGCAACATAGGTCGCAGGTAAAGATAAACACAAGCCAGGACTCCGTGACCAAACCCCGTGGATCAACATAAAAATCAAGCCTGATACCAAGGCAATGTGTTCTCCAGAAATACCAAACAAATGTGTAGTACCTGTGCGTCTGAACAGTTCCCAGTTTTCTGGACTGATGTGTGTGGTTAAATTTAATGTTAAGGCTTCTAAAACCCCAGCAGTTTGTATATCTGGAGAGATTTTAAGTAATTTTTTTTCTAAGGATGCACGTTGCGCCAACAAATTAAAGGGGGTAGAAGTCTTGTTACCTGTTGGAAACATGTGTGACAAAACAACCCCAGTCCAATGTATGTGATGAGATTTCAATGAACCAACATAATCATAACTTCCAGGGTTTCTGAAATTATGCGGTTTTTTTAATTTTGATAAAATCTCTAAGTACTGACCAACCTGTAAAATAGGAACCTTGTTATACCAAGACAATTGTACTAAACACCGAACTGGTACCTTATTCAAAGTTTCTATTTCGAAAATAAAACTTGTTTTATTTTGTGTCTGAGCGGGGATGGAACGGATATGACCTGTTACCACGGCTTTAGGTATTACTTCCACCTGTGGCATACCAGCAGGCGCTGTGTTCCACTGATGAAGGCCAGCTATTATAATGCCAAAAAAAAACATCAAAAAAACGGCATAACCTGGTTTTATAAAATAAATTAATAATAGGGAAAAGGGAAGATATAGATTTAGGGTGTAGGTGAAAATAATACCCATAGCAAAACAAATAATTTCCATATTTTAAGTCGGACTTTCCATGTGCAGCAAATGTAGAACATAGGTTACTGATTGTAAAGTTATTTATACAAAGCTGGGAGTTTTATTAAAAACCACTTCTACTATCTGCTGAAACTAAGGCCTGTTGACATTTCATTTTTTAGGCTAAAATGAAATATCAACAGACCCTAACCATTCCAGACAAAATTTACAATAATTTAACGGATTTAATGATTAAATTATGATGCTTATGCATTAATTATGACATAATAAGTTTCACAACAAGCATTTCATATGGGATCAATGAAAACATAGAAATGTAGTTTATTTGTTAGCTTAAGAGGAAGGTTTATGTCAGCTTCAGTTTTTTATTCAACCGATGGGAATACTATCAAGCCGGCTGTTAGGTTCCTTACTTCTGCTGCAATTGACTTTAAGGATGCCTTAGCAACCAAGAATTTCAAAGTGGCTGCAGAGATTTTACAAGCATTTGAGCCTAAATTACAAAATCAAATGTTAGATGAGGTTATATTTCAAATAAAAGACAACAGTCGACTGATTAAGTCATTAACATTATTTTTTTCAAGTGCTGCCTTTTGCGCAAGCTTTAAAGCCGAAGGTGAAGAGCTCAAATCTCCTAAAGCCGCAGATGGACCTTTTGCCAGCAATACATTCAAAGTAAGTTCTATAGGAATTTTTGCTAAAAATCCCGCAGTGATGCCCGCAAGAAGCAACTTAGAAGATGAAACTGCCGCTACAATATGTAAACCTATTTAATTTGGTTAAACTAAAGACATCATTTGTGAACAAGGTGCCATCATAGCAAACCATAAATAATGGCTGAAATACAAATGATTCCAATTATCATAATAAATAGATTACTAACACAGTTTGAATATTGCTTTAACACTGGGACTTTGGAAATGGCATACATTGGCATAATAAACAATAAAGCCGCAATCACCGGGCCACCTAAAGTCTCTATCATTTTTAGAATATTAGGATTAATGGTTGCAACTATCCAGCAGGTCAAAACAATAAATAATTCAATGAGTCGTTCCAGTGTACTGGGTTTTAAAATTTTACCTGATGTCTGTAAGGCTTTCACAACCATACTACTCAGACCTTCCCTTGCGCCCAAATAATGACCTAAAAAAGATTTGGAAATTGCAATAAAAGCTATTATAGGTGCAGCGTAAGCGATAAGCGGTGTCTGGAAATGGTTTGCAAGGTAGGATAAAATGGTGATGTTTTGTTCTTTCGCTAATATTAAATCATGCGGGCTTAAACTAAACACACAACTGAACACAAAAAACATCACAGAAAAGACCATCATCAAATGACTGTATCGCAAGATGGTGGTGCATCTATCCTCAGCCTGATGGCCATATTGCTTTTTTTGACTTAAGGCAAAAGCGGAAATAATAGGTGAATGGTTGAAGGAAAAAACCATTACAGGAATGATTAGCCACATAGTTATCAATAAACCATGACCTCCATGGCCTGAAATAGCCTGAGGGTGTAATACTGCAGCGTTCCAATTTGGTATTAAGTACAGTGACAACAAGAATAAGGCGCTTGCAAAAGGATAAACCAAAAGGGACATGGACTTCATGATTATTTCTTGACCTAAGCGAATGATGGCCATCAAACCAAGAATCAATGCAAGAGAAAGGAGTGCTCTTGGGGGAGCATTTAAACCCATTTGATTAATAATGAAACTTTGAGTTGTATTTGTTATGGCTACGCTGTACATCAATAAAAAAGGATACACCGCAAAAAAATATAAAAAAGTCAGCATTCTTCCGGCATTAAGACCAAAATGTTCTTCTACAACCTCAGTGATGTCCATGTGTGGAGAGGATCCGGATAACACAAATCGACATAAAGCACGGTGTGAATAATAGGTCATTGGAAAAGCCATGAACAACATGATGATCAGGGGCCATATGCCATAAAGACCAGCATTGATGGGTAGATAAAGAACCCCTGCGCCTATGGCAGTGCCATAAAGACCCAACATCCAAATTGTATCTTGCTTATTCCAGGGGGGACATCGGTCGTTGGACAAGGGCGAAGTCAATTCATTTAATGACATAAAACATCCTCATTTTAAAACAAAAAATAGACGAGCCGTATTTTTTAAAGCTAATTTTCCGTGAAAGGCAGTCTAGCACCATAAAAGCTATCTGCCAACAATAAATCATAAAAACCAAAAAAATTCTGGGATACAGCGACAGAGTCATTTCGATTAACTGACACCCATCCCTTGCTGTCATCCCGCGTAGGCGGGAAACCATCCATCAACATAATCTAATGCTGAGATTAACAACAGTTTTAAATGGGTTTTATAATTGTCAAATCAACCTAATTTCAACTCTTAAGGATAAATTATAACCATAAAAACTTAAGGTTTTATTATATTGCCCTCCTAACCCTTCCTCATCCCTCTAAAACGTAAATTCTCTATTTCATCACGCAAAACACCAGGTAACTTCATAAACTAAGAATTATAATTTTACTCCACACCTGCTTTTCAAGTAAGATTGAAGACAATGACTATTTTGAATAAAGTGAGAATAATATGTTTAAAGGAAGCATAGTCGCCTTGGTTACACCCATGAAAGCAGGTAGGGTAGATGTTTCAGGTCTTCGTGAGTTGGTTGATTTACATATAGACCTTGGTACCCATGGCTTAGTTGCAGCCGGAACCACCGGAGAATCTGGAACCTTATCTGAAAGTGAAAAATTGCTGGTCATTAAAACAGTCATTGATCAAGCAAAAGAACGACTACCTGTCATTGCAGGTACCGCTATGAATGCTACCAAAGACTGCATTGCATTGACCCAAAAAGCCATGGAATTAGGCGCACATGCCGCATTGATTATGACACCAGCCTACATCAGGCCCACCCAAGAAGGGTTGTATTTGCATTATAGCCAGATTGCAAAAGCCGTACCTATGCCCATTATTTTATACAATGTGCCAGGACGAACGGCCTGTGACTTATTACCGGAGACCGTAGCAAAACTTGCCCATATTTCCAACATCGTTGGAATAAAAGAAGCAGTTGGAGACATCACAAGGTTAGAAGATTTGTTGCGTTTAACCGAAGGCCGCCTAGATATATTTAGTGGTGATGATCCAAATGCCGCACAATGGATATTGGCTGGAGCCAAAGGGGTTATTTCAGTTACAGCCAATGCTGCAGCACAGTGGATGGCTAAATTATGTGATCTTGCCTTAGACGGTGATAGGGCTTGTTTACAATTACAAGAACAATTAATGCCCTTGCATGAATTAATGTTTGTAGAAGCCAATCCAATTCCCGTAAAATGGGCTATGGCTAAAATGGGTCTGATTGATGGTGACATCCGTTTGCCCTTGACTTCCTTATCAGAAGTACACCACCTGGCTTTAGAAAAAACGCTGAAGCAATTAGAATTGATTTAATGAGGAATGTTGTGAAAAAATTAAGTTGTGTTGTTTGGATGATGCTGATTCTATCTGGTTGTGCTCGGTTTTCGACAAATGGGGAAAAAATATTTGTCCATAGTCACAATGCACCCAAACTTGTGGTACCCCCACCTTTGACCTGTGAATACATCAGCGATTTGTATGATTTACCACCGCAAGATGAGGATCCTACTGTATCTGTATTGCCTCCCATTGGAGCGCATGCACAGTCAGACTTATAAATAAGGATTATTATGACACCTCCTCAACCCGATGAGCTTTTAATTATACAAAAATTATCCCAGCGGATTGTGGAGGCGCAACATAAAATTCGAATTCTAGACAGCATCAAATGGGATGAGACAATCAAAAAGGATTTTTTCAAACACAAAGGAAAAAAACTTCCAGCTGTAGATACATCTTATTATGATAGACGCCCATTGCCCTTTGAGGTGAATGACAAGCAGGAAGAATTTCGCGCAATTTTGAGAGATGCTCAAAATTTACTGGGTCAATATTCTCCAGTGACCAGATTATTGCGCAGACAATGTGAGGAATATAGCAAGGCTGCTCAGATGTTGTCTGCGCGTGGTACCCCAGCCTTTAGTGAATTGGCTATGGAGCTCTATGGCAGCCCTCATGATGTCTTTTATGCCGGTGGGCCAAGCTTATATGGTATGGGAACTTTGTTGTTTGATGTGTTGAGTGGTTTGAATGTTCAATTACAATCCCAGGCAGATGTAAAACGCTTTACGCCTCAAGAAGCACAAACAATATTGCAAGAAAGATTAAGCCTTTTTTTCGACAAGCACCCCAATAGAGTGTCGGTCATGGTGAGTGATGACATGATAGCAGATGCCGCGGCTGGTGCAGACAGCATTAAGTTAAGCCAACAAGTGATGTTCAGTGAACGTGATTTACGATATTTAGAAGTACATGAAGGGTGGGTGCATGTGGCCACCACCTTAAATGGCGCCATGCAACCCTATTGCTCTTTTCTTTCAAAAGGATCGCCTTCTAGCTCAGTGATTCAAGAAGGTCTTGCAGTGATCACTGAGATCATTACTTTTTCTTCTTATCCTGGTCGACTGTTAAAGATAACAAATCGAGTGATAGCATTAGAAAAAGTGCGACAAGGTGCTGATTTTTTAGACATCTACAGGTATTTATTAGAGTGCGGATTGTCTGAGGATGATGCCTATAAACATTCGGTTCGAGTCTTCAGAGGCAGTACCCCCACTGGTGGCCCTTTTACCAAAGATTTGTCCTATGCCAAGGGTTTGGTGCTGATTTATAATTACATTCGTTTTGCAATCAGTGAAGGACGTATTGATTCTTTGCCTTTGTTATTTACCGGTAAATTGGTCCTGGATGATTTGCCCTTACTGGCAGAACTCAAAGCGCAGGGCCTCTTAAACGACCCAGTGTATCTCCCCCCACCCTTCAGAGATTTGGCGGCTTTAAGCGCCTGGATGAGCTTTTCTTTATATCTTAATAAATTTGATCTGCATGAGATTCAGAAAAATTTTCGTTTTCTTTTGAATTAAAGGCGGGTGTCGAAGTTGGCCTCTGTTTGCTATAATTATAAAAAGTAGCTGGTGCGAAACGCATTTTACCTCTTAGTTCGACGACCCGCGGCTTTGCCCGCGGGATTCAGAGATCTAATGCCAGAGCGAGATCCTTGGATCCTGCGGACACAGTTATGGGACGTTGAGGCTTGTAAAAAATCAATTACACGCCAGCGACTAATTGGTTCTATTTCAATTTAATTAAGCAATATGCGAATTAAATTTTCAATTTTTAAGCTTAACTTAATATATTCAAGGTATAATTGAACTAATACCTTGGGAGTGATTTATGGCTAAAAATCAAGTTTTATTTGATAAGTTAAATAATTTTGACACTTTAAGAAATTTTCCTGATTCAAATTTAAGAAACAGTGCACTGACTGCTTTATATCAAGCAAATTCCGCAAATCCTGCTGCCTTTAAACAGGCTTTCATAGACCATAAGCCATTTTGGGATAGATTTTATCCAACCTTAGCGACTGATCCCATTGATCTAGAACCAACAGAAAATCCAAATCAAACATTTCCAGAAATTCAACAAACTGCGGCTGCACAATACATTAAATTGAACTTAACCAACCTTCAACAAGATCAATTAAAAGGTATTTTTGAAAAAGACTATGAAGAGGCTAAAATTTATATTAGGACACTGCCCTCCCTTGGGGCAAATTTACCCTTACCCACATTATTTAATGATGCTGGCATAAAAAGCATCCGGGAACAGGCTGCAATTGAATTTATTCTCCTGCGTATAGCAGAGTCCACCAATCCACAAATTTTATTCAATTACTTAAGTAATCCAAACGAAAATGCCTCTGCAGAGGCCTTGGGTATTCCATCTCAAGGACGCGTATTAACTACACCCTTGCCCTTAGTAATTTCCAAAAGAATAAATGAGAAATTAAGCGCCTTAAATCTACAAGCCTTTAAAGATCAAATCCACGCTCAATCCCCTGACCAAATACTTGCTTTAGGGCGTGGCATAACCACCGATGAACAATTAAAAATCATATTGAAAACAGTTTCTCCCGGCATGGATACTTTTTTTGATGGGCCCTTAGCCAATGAAGCTTCAGCAGTTTTTATCTCAAGCTTTCTAGAAAGTAGTGCTTCTAAGCATAATGTTCAAGAACTATATGGTAAATTAAAACTTTCTGATGCTGATTTAAAAACCCAAGCGCAAACGGATAATACACTTTATTTTCTCGAACATCATGAAAATACTAATAGAGAAATATTATTTAAACAATTTACACAAAAATGCGAGGATGCTTATCGAATACCACAGAACAACCCTGTTGGTATATTAACAGAGCTTACCACACAATCGAGCTTAGCCGGTTTCAAACAAGTCTTAACCAAATATAAATTCGCAGAAGTCCAATCCATAACCGATGACAATAGAAAAGCCATCCAACAAGCTGCTAGAACAGGGCGGTTTGAACTACTTATTGGGCAAAATCGCCCTCAATTGATCACTGGTTTAAGTGGGTTATCCATTACCAAACAAAACCAGTTACTACATGATAATGAAAAACTAGAAAGCCTTGCTAGATCTTTGGATCCTAGAGTGCTGGTGGTTGCAGGCATTAATAATGAACAGGCAACCCAGATCCTAGATGAGAAAAGAAGACACTATCCTTTTCAGTTGATACATAATTCAGCCATGGCCAGAATTTTAGCAGATATCAAACCAGATATAGATATAGATCAAGATATGGCAGAGAGTATCAATCGCACATTGGTTACATTGCCCCCGACCACTAGAGCCAAAAATTTAGCAACTCCTGGAGAATTTAAATCCACTATTGATGCAGTGTACGCAGCTTGTCATGCGCCTGGAAATCCCGGAGACTTTTACAAGGCTTTTGGTTTAGCGGAGGATGGGGCGGAACCTGCAAATAATAGTAAAAAAGACCAAATCATAGGACAGCAAAACTTTAACGCAGGGTTATTAGCAGCCTATCATAGTGCCCCAAGCCTTGCCAACAAACAATTGCTATCTCTTTTTTTAAATAGTGCAAAAGAGTTTAAATTTGAAGATTTTCAAATTAGAAGAATTTCAACTGCCTTTTTAACAGATACCAACATTTTAGAATGTTTTGATAATATAATCAAAGATTCAGACACTGATGGCATTGATCCAGCCGATAAAGAAAATTTATTAAATGCGAAACAACATTTATTGTATGAATTAAATCGGGATCCTTTTAAGGAAGAAACGTTTCAAAGATTAAAAAAAGCGGACAGAATCGAAAAGATTACCAGTGCAACTGCCAATGACCAGGACTCAATGGAAAAGGCTGAAACTGCCTTTAAAGAACTAGATGATGGTTTACTCACACTTAAACTCGGTAGAGCAAGATTCCATTCCATTTCTAAGCAATTACAAGAAGTAGAAAATATCAAACCCCATCATATCCACACAAAATTATTATCTCAGTTTAAGACTAATCCGGGTATGGCTACCCAAAAAGAACAAAATTTCAATGAAAGAGCGCAGGCCTGCCAAACATACATTGATAGCTTAAATCGTGATATGGCTGTTTTAAATGAGTTTCCTACATTTCAAAACACTGTATTACCTGAGAGAGTTTCTGATGTGAAAACAGAGATTGACAAACAAAAACGTGAAGTCACTCACCTTTTGCAGGTTTACACCTCCTATCAAAATAAATTAAATCAAATAACTAAGGCGGTCGCATATGCAAAGATGGGACAACCCTATTTGACTAAGCCATACGGATTTGATATGAGCATTGTAGATGGTAATAATCCTCCTGAGGTAAAACAACTTGCCGGGCCCACCCTGTCTGCAAATGTTGCGGCATCCGGAGAGTTAGCGGAAGCACTCAATCCCGGTCAGTCAAGAATGTTCACAAGTCCTCAGGGAAATATTACAGAAACCTATACTGCTGAAAAGAAGAGGAGTTTCACCTTAGGCCCTTTTCCAGCTGAAAATATGGGAGATAACAATAAGGCCAGGGTACAATTCGCGATGATGAGTGCTATGCTTATTTTAGAAATGCATGCCCCTATTACTAAAAATACAATAATTAGTCTTGACTGTCCAAATCGCATTGCTGCAACTTATATATGGACCGCCTTAGTTGGTTTGAGTAAAGCGCATGATAACATGCGTTTTAATTCTAATCAGATTAATTTAAAAGATGCAAATTTTGATCCTAAAAGAGATCAAAAACCTCCAAAGTCTGAATTTGAACAAAAAAACATTGCTGAATTTACAAGAGAATTTAAAAGGAGAATGGATAATAAGTTTGCTCCTATTAAAACCATCCCTTTAGCAACCAGTGACGTAGTTACAAAAGAAATTTATCAGAAACTTAAACCCATAGAAACAAGGGAAGTAATCAATCAAGAAAGCAAAGGTCCAAATAGAGGACCAATCAATTAAACATAAAGGATTATACAATTGAACTCTAAACAATTAGCAATTGGTGTATTTGATTCAGGGATGGGTGGATTAACCGTGCTTAAAGCCTTAAGAGCACGCTTACCTCAAGAATCTTTTATTTATTTGGGGGATACAGCCCGTCTACCTTATGGTACAAAGAGCCCAGATACGGTTAAGCAGTATTCCATACAAATGGCTAAATTATTGGTTGAGCGCAGGGTAAAGGCTTTGGTAATAGCCTGCAGCACTGCAACCACCGCAGCCTTGGTGCACCTACAACAGACCTTACCTGACATTCCAGTGATTGGGGTTGTGGCTCCAGGGGCTGCGGCAGCTGTCAATGTGACTCAAAACAAACGCATATTGGTATTTGCAACTGAAACCACCATTGCCTCAAAGGCCTATCAAGATCATATAGCAAAGCTCTTGCCTGATGCTACCATTACTACCAGAACTTGCAGTTTATTGGTGGCTTTGGCTGAAGAAGGCTTAACTGGAAACAGTATAGCTTCTGAAGCTTTAAAATATTATTTAAACCAATACCAGGGTGAAGATACTTTAATATTAGGCTGTACCCACTTTCCGGTGTTTATACCCTTATTAAGGCAATTATTGCCCTCCAATGTACGCATCGTGGACTCGGCTTTTACCACAGCTCAAACTTTGTATACGGTATTAAAAGATCAAGACTTACTTACAGAAACACCACTAGCAAATCAGATCAATTATTTAGTAACGGATTCAGTCCAGCGCTTTCAAATAGTTGGGGAGATATTTTTAGGAGAGCGCTTGTATAGTAGTGATATTGAATTGGTGGATGCTCGGGGTTAATGAATAGCAAAAGTCTTATCTTGTAAATTTATGTATCGTAGGTTCTATAAATATCACAGGGAGTTATGCGTATAAGCACACCACTGCCTGTGATCTAAAGCCTGTTAAGATAAAGCATTTTGCACTATTAAATTTTCATCCCACCTTGATTAAGACCCTCATCAACTTGAAGTTTGGGTTCACCATTTCTATAAGTCTGCATTTGATTTTTTATAAAAGCATGTGTCTCTTTTTTTAGTGATTCTAATGTAGATGAAGTCACATTTGCTTCTAAATTACTTCTAATAAATTCTTCTTCCACACTGGATTGACGCTGCCAACGAGTGGCGATAGGTGCATCACAGCGCACCACATGTGACACAATGCTAAGTTTTCTCTCTCCCTTTAGCAATAGTAAGGCTGCATACAATTTATTTGCTTGTTCCGGAGTACAGTTTTCAATATGCACTGTATGCGCTTGAATGCCTTTTAAATTTACAAGATACATTCTAGCTTGCTTGAGTGCGGTTAGTGTTTTTTCTTCTGGTGTTAGTTTTTTAGCCTCTTCAGCTGCCGTCTTATCTATTACTGAACCCGTATGATCCTGAACCAAAACCACCACTGCGCTTTCTACATCCTGAGCTACGCCTGGGCCTTTATCTCGCATTTTCGGAGGAAACACTGCTCTGGCATGAATGACATCACCATCAACTAATTTTTCGCCTTTCCAATGCACACTCAGTGGGGAGGTAGATCTTAATGCGGCAGCTGTTGGATCTGGAGCTGGTAAGGGTGGCTCTGCCTGATTGTGTCGCACCACAGTGTCTTTGAATTCCGACAGTTGTCCTTGGCTTTGCACTATTACATTCGCATAATTTGGAGCAGCACTTATTTGTGTGTGTTTTAATATACCTGCTGCTTTTAATTCTTGAGCCTGCTCCAGTGTTAGAGAGGTGGTTCCATTCAGGGGACGGTTACCAAATTTAGGCTTGGCGTTTAATGCTTCAGAAATAGCTGCTAAATTATCAGCAGCATGAATAAGACGTTCTAAATGTCTTGGTTGCTTGATTAATTTAATGGATTCTTTGATTAGAAGAAAATTATACTGCTGTGTGGCTATGGTTTTTATAGTATTAGCATCATTGTTAGACAACTGACTTTCATCAATTACGCTTATTCCTCCTAATGAGGCTTTACCTTTATGGAGTGCTTTTCTTATATCATTTTCAGTCGTAGTATTTGCAATATGTTCTAATACCTCTAAAATAATTTTATTTCGAGCTTTGTTACCATTTGTGGACAACTCTGTAACGGAACGCGTGATAACTTGTGCGCCCTTTAAAGAAGCATGCCTTTTGGTTAAAATATTATTGATTGTTATAGCTTCTTCAAGTAAAAGAGCCTGGGGGTCAATTGGAATATTAAAATCAAGGAATTTTTCATTAATAACTTCAAGTATTCCTTCAGGATCAGCAGGTGGGCGCCCCCTAAGTCTATTTTTAGTTACCACGAGATCCATATATTCATTTAGAGCTACTAACTTAGATGCATCAAAAGCAGTAATTAAAGGTTTTATTTCCTCAGTTCTACGAAGAGAGAGACGCTTGTGAAGAATTTTTTCTTCTGTATTAGCGATGTCTCTATCTGTGAGTTTAGCTATGTTTGTACGATTTGGAAACAGATTACCCAGTGCTTGTAGCCTTGCTATCCTAGTATTACGTGGCACACGCTCAAAGGTATCCAAAACAGTTAAGTTTGAATTATTGAACTTAGCAAGAGCAATTAATAAGGAATTACTTGCTTGTAAGGAAAGTCGATTCTCATTGGTAGTCAGGGTATTACGCTTAGCTTCAATTGCAGCGATTACAGTGTCAATATGTTCTATTGTAAGATCATTTACCCTAGCAGGGTTAATACCAAATTGTGCTATTGCAGTTCGCTTGTCTCCAGGTGTTGCACCAGGAGCTGGTAATGCAGGTAAAGGCAATACAAGAGTAGCAATGTGTGTTTGAATTTCATCAACCGCGAGTTGAGAGGTAGCTGTTAGGGCAGCAAGCTTGGTTGTTGCAAGGTTTCTTAATGCTGTTACATCAGTACCATCAATTTCAACTTCACTACCATATGGCCACCCCCTAAGCAAAGGCACTATTCTTTTAAGCAAATACGGGCGAACAATCTTTGTATGATTATGTTCAGCAAGTTGTTGTAATGCATACCGAGTATTATTATCAAGAGACCCAGAAACATTATTACCAGGGTTTATAATAAGGTAAAGATCAGCTAGGTCATTGACAGTAGCTGAGTCGATTAATGTTTCATATTTAATTCGGTACGCGCCCATTAATTTCCCCTGTAAAAATTATATTAACCAGCAACAAAGTTGCTTTTATCAAAACTCAAATATTCTTGACTTAAAAGCAATTAAAAAAAGACTCCATGTGCACACTGGTACAAGTTACCTATATTCTATTAATTATAACAAATTATCCATCTCGCTGCTATTTTTTAAATCAATTCGGATCCGGTAATTTGCTAACATCCGCATTAAAAATACATACCCCTAGTTTATAATAAAAACATTAATGTAATATTAAGTCCTGTTTGGTTATTTTTATTTCTAAATCCCCAGGTAAATGCATCTTTTTTTAACTTAAAATCCTCACATGCTAAGTATTTTGGCCTCATAAAATATATTTTGGCCTGTTTTACCTGCAATGCCGCGGACCTTCGGCCGCGGTACATAGATGTTTTGGAGTTGGATGTCCTACTCATACCATAGTAAATATATTTATAACCTTAAAGGTATCTGGTCGGATCGATAATACCGGCTTCAATAAACCCTTTTCTTCTATAAGTGCAGCTATCACAATTACCGCAGGCTTGACCTGTGGATGTTGCTTTATAGCAAGAAACAGTCATTGAATAATCAACCCCATGCTGTATACCTAGCTGTATGGTTTTAGCCTTTGACAAATAAAGTAGCGGGGAATGAATGGACATCTTCTTACCTTCTACACCGTCTTTGGTAGCCAAATTCGCCAAAATTTCAAAGGCTTTGATATATTCTGGTCGACAATCAGGGTAATTGGAATAATCAATGTAGCTTATCCCCAAAAAGATGTCTTGAGCTCCAATACTCTCTGCATAGCCTAGTGCTATAGAAAGAAAAATGGTATTCCTAGCTGGCACATAGGTAACTGGTATGGAATTTACATTGTTTGAAGAAAATTCTGGCACCTCAATGCCCTCGTCTGTTAATGCCGAGTTTCCAAACATGTCATTGGGCAGGTAAATGATTTTATGTTTTGCCACTTTGAAAGTGGCTGCAATATGTTTAGATGCTTCTAATTCAGCGCCATGTCTTTGACCATAACTAAAACTGATTGGATAGCAGTCAAAGCCTTGGCTTTTTGCCAATCCCAGTACGGTTGTGGAATCTAAGCCTCCAGAAAAAAGAATTACTGCTTTATTCATGTTAGTTCCTATTTCTTTTAAATTTCAAATCAATTGTTTTATATAACCGTTTCAACAAAGATCTCTACCTTCAAATCGAGCCGGACGGGTCATGAGGTTATGGACTGCTTTTTGAGCGGTGATTTTGCCTTGTATAAGCGCATTGACTTGTTCACATATAGGCATTTCAACTTTATTTTTTTGAGCTATGGTATGTATAAGAGAGGCATTGTGTTTTCCTTCAACCACCTGGCCAATTTGATTTTCTGCCTCTTTGATTGTTATCCCTTGGCCAAGAAGCAATCCAAAACGCCGGTTTCTAGACTGGCTGTCTGTACAGGTAACAACCAAATCACCCACCCCTGCTAAGCCTAAAAAAGTATGTTGTTTAGCACCTAAACTTAACCCCAACTGACTCATTTCATGCAATCCGCGCGTAATCAGGGCAGCTTTTGCATTGGCTCCGTAATTCAGGCCATCGCTGATTCCACAAGCTATGGCTAAAATATTCTTCACAGCACCACAAAGCTGTATACCAATCAAATCATCGCTAAGATACACACGAATGTTATCATGATGCAGAATCTTGTGAATTTCATTTTGATAAGCATCGTTATTACTGGCTATGGTCAATGCGGTAGGTAAACATTGAGCTACTTCTTTGGCAAAAGAAGGCCCTGAAATAACCGACACAGGAAACTCTGTTCCAAATCGTTGTGCTACTATGTCTGACAACAATCGATGACTTCCAGGATCAATACCCTTGGTTAACCAAGACAGCCCATGTGCGGGTTTGTTCATTTTTATTAAAACATCAGCAAAAAACTGAGAAGGTATTGCCATAATCACTTGGCAAGCTTCTTGAATGCATTGATTAAGATCTGCAGTAGGTATTAAAGATTTAGGAAACAGAATGCCTGGCAAGTAACGAGGATTGGCGCGCAATTGTCCCATTTGAGAGACATGCTGTGGGTCATGTCCCCACAGCAATACAGAATGCCCAATAGAGGCAAGATGAATTGCCACAGCAGTGCCCCAAGAACCGGCTCCTATCATGGCAATGGTTTGATTGTTCATTTGTTAATTAGGCGCACCTTGGGTAGACTCTCCAGCCTGTTTGTCTTCAAGCTGTTTCATGTAAATTGCGTCAAAATTAATAGGTGCTAACACCAATTGTGGGAAACTGCCACTGATTGCTTGAGAAGTGATGGCTTCACGCGCATAAGGAAATAAAATATTGGGACAAAAACTACCCAATAAATGATCCAACTGTGGACCTACAGCGCCCTGAATACTAAAAATACCGGCCTGTCGTACTTCAATTAAAAAAGCCGTGGCTTTTTGGTTAGATACAGTGGCAGTAACTGACAATATGACTTCATATGCATTGTCTCCCAAGGAAGTATGTTGCGTATTTAAATCCAAATTGAGCTCAGGTTCCCACTGTTGCTGGAAAATAGCTGGGGTGTTTTTTGTTTCGAAAGATAAATCTTTAACATAAATACGTTGAATCATAAAATGTGCTTCTGGATTTTCTGGTTCCGATGTTTTTTGATCTGCCATGATATTAACCTTCTCTTAAAAGTTCATCTAATTGACCTTGCTTATCCAAGGCATATAAGTCATCAAAGCCACCAATCGCTTGACCATTGATGAAAATTTGAGGTACTGTACGCCTACCACTTTTTTCAATCATCTCTTCGCGAAATTCATCCTTAACATCTACCCGAATTTCGTTAAAAGGGACGTTTTTTCTCTTTAATAACTCTTTGGCGCGAACACAATAAGAGCAATGTTCTGAAGAGTATATGATAATTTCAGCCATTTAATTTTTTCCTTTTACTAAAGGTAAGCCCGCATTTTGCCAAGCAGTAATTCCACCACTTAAAACCATGGTCTCATGCCCCTGGCTCCGTAATTTCTCAGCTGCTTGGGACGATTGTACGCCTCGTACACAAACTAAAATCAAAGGTTTGTTTTTATATTTATTCATCTTGGGTTGGTGTAAATCCTCTGCCCGGATTTGAACTGAATTAATAATATGCGATTTATTAAAAGAATCTTTGTCACGCAAATCAATCACTTGGGCATCATCATTGTTGATTTTATCGATTGCATCTTGTGGGGTTAGTTCCTTCGCTTTTTTTCTTTGTGCAAAAAATTCATTGATAAGAATCAACACTAAAATGCCTGTGAAGGCTAACCATAGTAGAGGATGTTGGGTAATAAATTGACTAAGTTTTTCCATTGTTTAACCAGGGTTTTAAATTAATAAGGAATTATCCTCAGATTATACACTTAACGCAAGTATTCATTGTTTCTATTTCTTTTCAATAAAACATAGACCGCCCCTTGCCCGCCGTCCTTCGCCTGAGCACTGTGAAAGGCTAAAAGCTCATCAAACTGAGGCAACCAACGATTGACTAAATTTTTAATCAAAGGCGCCTCCCCTTTAAGGCCGCCCTTACCATGTATGATAAGTAGGCACCGTTTGTTTTGATGGGATTGTTGTTCAATGAAATCACACAAAGCGGACCGTGCATGTTCAGAATTTAGTCCGTGCATATCAAGCCTTGCTTCCCAAGGTATTTTCCCTGTTTTTAAGGCCTGAAACTGTTTTGAGGGTAACCCAGGTGTAGAATACGATAGCAGAGTTTCAGCGTACACCTGTTCTTTAATGTAATCAGATAGATAATATTGTTTGTGTACAGGATTGCTGGACCGACTTTTGCCATCCTTGGGTGACAAACCATTCACGTAGGCTCGAAATAATTCTTTGTCTTCATCACTTATATCAGCCATAGGAATCAAATTTAAATATAATAACTTAAGTATATAAGATATTGTTAAAAGAAGGCAGGACATATGGTATCAGATGACGTACAATTTATGCTCTATTGATGAGACGAGATTTATAATTGAGTAGCTATCTAATAAAAGAAACAGAAGATTTGGTCACAGTCCTTGATTTTTTACGTTTTGGCTTATCCTGTGCTGAACAAGCACATTTGTATTATGGCCATGGTACAGACAATGCTTGGGATGATATGCGGTCCTTGATTTTAAGAAGTTTATCATTGCCTTATGACTTAGATCCTATGTTGCTGAATGCACGACTGATTCCTAGTGAGAAGAAAACCTTGTGCCAACAATTGGACAAACGTATCAACCAACGGGTTCCTGTGCCTTATCTAATCCAAGAAGCTTATTTTTGCGATCTGCCTTTTTATGTGGATGAGCGTGTCTTGATCCCTCGTTCACCCATAGCGGAATTGATTTCTGCTCAATTTTCACCTTGGGTGAAGGCTGAAAAGATTGAGCGAATTTTGGATTTATGTACAGGTAGTGCTTGCATAGCCATTGCCTGCTGTTATGCTTTCCCACAGGCACAAGTAGACGCCGTGGACATTTCAAATGAGGCGCTGGCAGTAGCTGCGATAAATTCTAGCCGATTAGAGGTTGAGGATCAGCTAACTTTAATAGCCTCCGATTGTTTTGAACATGTGCCTAATGAAAGGTATGACCTCATCATCAGCAACCCACCCTATGTGGGCAAAGAAGAAATGCAGACCTTGCCAGACGAATATAGGCATGAACCAGTGCTGGCCTTAGAAACCACCAATAATGGTTTGGCTATAGTTGAAAAAATCCTTAAAAATGCCCATGCTTATCTAAAGGATGGGGGCATTTTGGTGGTAGAAGTTGGGAATTCGGAAGCTGCCCTTTGTGAGGCTTATCCAACAGTAGACTTTACTTGGCTTGAAATGGCTCAGGGTGGTAAAGGCGTGTTTTTACTTACCAAAGAACAGTTAGAACCTTTTGTATAATGTGTTAGGCATAGACCTTTAGGGTAAAAATATCTATTGGCAAGTTTGAAATTAATTCAGTGAGCGCTTATGTCTGGAAACACCTTTGGAACCCTCTTTACAGTAACAAGCTTTGGCGAAAGTCACGGCCCAGCTATTGGCTGTATCGTGGATGGCTGTCCGCCTGGCCTATCTTTAAGTGCTGAAGATATTCAACCTTTTCTAGACAAACGCAAGCCAGGCCAGTCTAAATTTACTACCCAAAGACGCGAAGAAGATGCGGTTGAGATTCTTTCAGGCGTGTTCGAAGGGAAAACCACAGGAACTCCAATCGCTTTGTTGATAGCAAATCAAGATCAACGCAGCCGCGACTATGACAACATCAAAAATGTATTTAGGCCGGGGCATGCAGATTATACATATCAGATGAAATACGGACACAGAGACTATAGAGGTGGGGGTCGTTCTTCAGCACGTGAGACTGCAGCGCGGGTGGCAGCAGGTGCAATTGCCCGTTTGTATTTACAAAAACACCTACAGGTGGACATTTTTGGATACTTGAAACAAATGGGGTCCCTTGTTTTACGCTTTGAAGATGCTTTAGAAATTACAAAAAACCCTTTTTTTTGCCCTAATAAAAGCCAAATTTCAGAGCTTGCAGACTCAATTGAGCAATTACGTAGGCAAGGAGATTCCATTGGTGCTCGCGTTAATGTCGTTGCCAAGGGCGTTCCAGTTGGATTGGGAGATCCTGTTTTCGATAAATTGGATGCAACTTTGGCCGCTGCTATGATGTCCATTAATGCTGTAAAAGGGGTTGAGATTGGCTCAGGTTTTGAGGCTGTATCCCAGTTAGGTAGCATCCATCGAGATGAGATGACAGCTAAAGGATTTCTATCAAATCATGCTGGGGGCATTTTAGGTGGTATCTCTACGGGCCAACCCATAGTCCTTAGTATGGCCTTAAAACCTGCTTCAAGTATCATCACTCCGGGTAAGTCAGTAAATGTACAAGGTGAAGAAATATCTGTGGTAACCAAGGGGCGGCATGACCCTTGTGTGGGTATTCGAGCAGTACCCATTGCAGAGGCCATGATGGCCTTGGTTTTGATGGACCATTATTTAAGACACAAGGCGCAATGTCTGTAATTTAATCTAAATTTGATAGCTTTAAAGAGGTCTTTATCATTATGAGTAAACAATTGAAAGTAGCTGTGGTTGGCGTCACTGGTGCGGTTGGAGAAGCTTTTTTAACCGTGTTGCGAGAAAGAAAATTTCCAATAAAAACCTTATACCCTTTAGCAAGCGCCCGTTCAGTGGGTAAAACTGTAGATTTTAAGGGACAAACCTTAGAAATTATAGATGTGGCTGAATTTGATTTTGGTATGGCTGATATTGCTTTATTTTCTGCAGGTAGTGACGTTGCCAAAGAATATGCTCCAACAGCTGCTAAAGCCGGGTGCATTGTGATTGATAATTCTTCCTGTTTTCGTTATGAGAAAGACATTCCCTTGGTGGTGCCAGAAGTCAACCCTCATCGCATTGCAGAATACACCAATAGAGGTATCATTGCCAATCCAAATTGCTCCACAATTCAAATGGTTGTTGTCTTAAAACCCTTACACGATGAAGCTTGCATTACCCGCATCAATGTTGCCACCTACCAGTCAGTTTCAGGTACTGGAAAAGATGCCATCAGTGAATTGATTACCCAAATGGGTGACCTTTTAAATGGTAAACCTGCCAAAAAAAGCGTCTATCCCCAGCAGATAGCCTTTAATGTCATTCCGCACATTGATCCATTTGAAGACAATGGGTACACGCGTGAAGAAATGAAAATGGTTTGGGAAACCCAAAAAATTCTTGAAGATGACAGCATCTTAGTGAATGCCACAGCGGTTCGAGTGCCTGTAATCTATGGACATTCTGAAGCCATTCACCTTGAATTTAAAAAAGCCATGTCTGCCAATCAAGCCCGTAAGCTGCTAGGGAAAGCACCTGGTGTTAAAGTGGTTGATAATATTTCAAAAAGTTCTTATCCCACAGTTATAAAAGACGTAGTGGGCACTGATGATGTTTACGTCGGTCGCATCAGACAGGATATATCTCACCCTTGTGGTTTAAATTTGTGGGTGGTTGCTGACAATATACGCAAAGGTGCTGCTACAAATGCAATACAAATTGCTGAAATTTTACAAAGAGACTATTTATAATTTTAGCACTTAGATGATATAATTACATTATGAGCAAAGAAAAAATCAGTTATATAATAAATTCACCACGAGGCTCGACATCACAGGATCGAGGTGGTTCCTTTTTGGTTGCAGAAACAATCACCATGGAAAGAGAAAGACGGTTGGTTGAACAAGAAGGTCATAAAAAATTGGCCCAGGTCGAGGCTCGTGATCATTCCGCTGAAAGTGATGACAAAAAAGATCTGGGACAAGAAGGTGAGTTACAAAATACTATTAAGGAGCACCCTGATTTAGCTAATTCTCAACGCTTTGATGGTATTGATACAAATTTAAACCCCGAACCTCCTTTAAACACAGAAGCACGCCGTGAATACGATAATGAAAAACGCAATCAAGAGCAGGAAAAACAACTGCGGCTTGATAACATGCCAAAATTTAGCACAGCACCTACCCCAAAAGGGCCTTAAAACATGACCATTGCTACTGACATCATTGCGCGTCGTATGCCCGATTTTGATCAGTATATACGCGCGGGAGATTCATTAGATGACATTGATGAATACGGTTTTACTCCCCTAATAGAATGTGCAATTACACATCAATTGGATATAGCAAAAAAGTTAATTGAACTGAAAGTAGATATAAACAAATCTGATGTTACTGGACGCACCCCGCTGCATTGGGCTGCGGATAATGATGACATAGAGTTGGTTCGATTGTTATTGAACCATGGCGCAAATCCCAATGCTTATACTCGTAATGGCTTGTCAGTTTTGGTGTACCCAGTATTACGGGGACAAGACAACTTAAAACAGTTATTGTACCATCATGGTGCAAAGTTGGATTTTTCACTTGATTTTACCAATGCCAAGCTCTTAGGACATCGATTTGAATTAAAAGGCGATGTTGACATTGTTACTGCCGAAAATAAATTCATTGAACTTGATTATGAAGGCTTTATTTTAGAGTTTACTGTAGCGGTGATAAAAGATTCCCTGCGTCGTTTTATTAGCAGTTATTCAACGCGCCATTTAAGAGAACATTTTCCCCATATTCATCTCATAATGGATGGCTTTACGGATGCAGCAGAAATGTTAAAATTTCAGCATCAACCGGTTCTAGAGAAAGGGCAGTTACAAAGACTAGCTATCTTACTAAAGCAACCTATGTTGATTCTGCCCGCGGCCAGTAAAGGACATGCCTTGTGTTTTATCCGGTATAAACAATACTGGGCAAAAATCGACAGAGGTGAGAACAGTTTAAAAGAAGGCAGTGTGAATATCTATAAAATAACCAGGCCTGAGGTTTTGGATATTGATTTCTTGCAAAATTTTCTTTATAGAAAACAAAGCCGTCGATTTTTTCATCAGATCATTAATCAAGAATTGGGCTTGGTCCCTATCATGAAGATGTCCATCCCTTCCCAGATTGCTGGTAATTGTTCCTGGGCAAATGTCCAATCTGTTGTTCCTGTTGCTTATAGCATGCTTGACCTAAACCTTGATAATTTCAATGAACATTTAGCGATGAATGTATATCAACAATGGTTAGAGTGGGATAAGGACCGGGCATTGGATGAATGCATACAACGTTTCTATCTAGCCAATCCACAACGCAAAGCCAGCCTTGCTGCCACACTTGGTGGGGTATTGTTCCAGGCTTGTGATTATAAAAAAAAACAGGATGTTGATAGAGCGGAAAAAATCCTCAAAATTTTATCCTTACCTGATTATTATTACATTTTAAAAAGCTATCTACAGGAGTATTGTGTTAAAAGATTGACCAAGCGTGGCAATAATTTACTAAAAATATTAGACGATTGCGGAGTGAATCCTAATATTGGTGTCAATCCTATGGCAACAGATATCTAGTGTGCCAGGTCTCCTAAATATGTTTTTCTAATGACTGTTGTCCCAAAATTTAAAGCGACTAGCCAAGCTGAATATTTTTCCAATGACTTTTGGTTAATCCCAGCATTGGATATTGTTGATGAATGGTTTCCCGCCTCCGCGGGTATGTCAGCAAGGGATGGATGACATTTCTAAATACTTTCCCAAAGAAGGTCATCCCGGAATTTAGCGCCTCTTTGCTGAGCCTACGAGGCTTAGTCGCGCTTAATGTCCGGGATCTTTCTCAGTTGGCACAGGACCATATAATCTTTCTTTTATAGTATCTTGAATAGAGTTCCTACAGCGAATAAAGCTTAGTAAAATAAGGTGGCATGCTTACCACCTTATTTCAAAAGCATAATTTCCAGCTCAGGTTTTATCTTCAGACTCTTTAGGTACAGGATCTTTTCTTTTATTTCCTGAATTTCTAGAGGGAGTGGCTTTATTTTGCTGACCTTGTTGCTGTTGATGCTGTGGTTTTTTTCGCTGGTTAGGGTTCTCATTCCCACCGGGTGCTGCTGCAGTCGTATTCACATTTGGACTAGCAAGAGGTGACGCATTAGGGTTTGGGCGTTGCTGACTACCACTGGGCCGACGTCTGCGATTAGAATTATGCTGACTTTTTCGCTCGGAACTCGGTTCTTTAGTGCTCGATTTGGAATTATTGACAGTCGACTGTGGTTTGTTTAATGGCTGATCTGTAGCAGATGTGTTTGCTTTTTGCTGATTACCAAACAAACCCGTCCATAGTTTTTTGATAAAACTGGCTGGTTGTTGTCTGTGAATCTGATTCTCAGCAAAAGGCCTAACCGCGGGCTCGTCGTGTGTAGTGATTTGTCCAGAACCTACAACGTTTAATTCAGGTTGTTGAATCAAGGTGTAACTTGGTTTTTTTGCTTTACCAACATTATCTTCCCTAATACGTGTTATAGAATAGTGGGGAGATAATAAATGAGGATTCGCTACAATAACTACCGTAACCTGATGTCTTTTTTCAATCTCTCTTATAAAGTCACGCTTTTCATTCATGATGAAAGTCGCAATTTCCGGAGGCAATTGTACTTGAATCTCAGCCGTTTTTTCTTTTAAGGCTTCTTCTTCAATGAGGCGAGTAATGGACAAGGCATGAGATTGAATGTTACGAACTGTACCTCGGCCTTCGCACCTTGGGCAAATTTCTTGAGCAGATTCCCCTAAGGATAGCCGTAACCGTTGACGGGACATTTCTAATAAGCCAAATCGTGAAATTCTACCAACCTGAATTCTTGCTCTATCAGCCTGTAAGGCTTCTTTTAATCGATTTTCTACATCACGTTGGTTTTTACTTGAGCCCATATCAATGAAATCTATAACCACCAGGCCACCTAAGTCACGCAAGCGTAATTGACGGGCAATTTCATCAGCTGCTTCTAGGTTAGTATTCAATGCGGTTGTTTCGATATCAGAGCCACCAGTGGCTTTTGCGGAGTTTATATCAATTGAGACTAAAGCTTCTGTCCTGTCTATGACTAAGGCGCCTCCAGATGGCAGCATGACTTGACGCTTATAAGCCGTTTCAATTTGACTTTCAATTTGATAGAAATTGAACAGTGGGACACTGCTATTATACAATTTTAAATTGGGTAAAAACTCAGGTTTAACACGTTCTATGTATTGTTTTGCTTTTATGTATGATATTTGGTCATCAATAATGATTTCGCATATCGATTTACGCAAATTATCGCGAATAGAACGTATGATAACATCACCTTCTTGATGAATCAGGCAAGGAGCAAGCTCAGACTGATAGGCTTGTTGAATAGATTGCCATTGATTACAAAGCATATCCAAATCATATTGCAGTTCCTCTTGGCATTTACCAACACCAGCTGTACGAATGATAAGACCCATATCATCTTGTAAGTTTAATGCGTTTAATGTACCCCGCAATTCATCGCGTTCATCGCCTTCTATTCTTCTTGAAATACCACCTGAACGTGGATTATTAGGCATGAGTACTAAATAACAACCTGCCAATGTAATAAAGGTGGTTAAAGCAGCACCCTTACTGCCCCGCTCTTCTTTGTCGACTTGAATTAATAATTCTTGCCCTTCACGAATCAAACTTGTAATTGGGGGTCTGTTGTCACCAAAATCGTCGGGATTTTTACTTAAATATTCTGGTGCGATTTCCTTAAGTGGTAAAAATCCTTGTCGCTTCGATCCATACTCTACAAAAACTGCATCTAAGCTGGGCTCTCTGCGTGTAACCACTGCTTTGTAAATATTACCTTTTTTCTTAATTTCACTAGGGCATTCAATGTCAAGATCAAATAAACGATTGTCTTTTATCAATGCAACTCGAATTTCTTCGGTTTGCATGGCATTGATCAACATTTTTTCCATGCTTACTTCACTATCACTTATTTTGCTCATTCGTAACCTCTTGATAAGGCGCAAACATTTAATCTATTAGGCTCAATAAACTTATATTATTCAATTCGTCGTTATTAGTACGATCTTTTTTGGAATAATTAAAGGCATGATTTTAAGGGACCCCATAACTTTGTAACAGACCGAAGGCATGGTTCTTATAATATGAAATAAGGGGGCAACCAAGAAAACTACATAGAATACGAATTAAAGAATAAAATCTTTTTATAGAGCGTGCAAAAGCCCTAAAATAATTCATAATGGGGTTGCCAATCTGGCATGCGGTGGTATCTGTTGAAATAGTAATCAATTCAGCTCTGGTATTGGGTCACTTCCAAATCAATATAGACAAATGAAAGCGCGTCTGTTTTTCCTTCACCGCCTAACCAAACACTAGTATTGTTACTATGAGAGGAATAAGCGGCTGCTTTTGTAATATTTATTATCAAATTATCTAAAATTATGCTATTCTATCGTTTTCAATTTTTAGTTGATTAAAAACTAAGAATCAGCAGGCTTCTTAGTGCATTACCAATAAATTTTTGATGATAATGAATCGACTCTTAAACATTTTTGGTTTATGCGTTATAATTCGGTCGCTTGGGTTTTACCTTGCGATATATAATCATATCAAAAAAATCACGCACAGCAAACAGGTTTATTGACAATGGGTGAAGTTAGTTATAAAGAAGTTGCGCAAGATGAAGCGGGACAGCGATTAGATAATTATCTAATTCGCATATTAAAAGGTGTTCCTAAGAGCCATATTTACAGAATTATTCGAGGCGGTGAGGTTAGAGTCAACAAAAAAAGAGCCCAACCCTCATTAAAATTACAAGTACTAGACAGCATTCGTGTGCCCCCCATTCGCATCTCCGAAACCAAAGATTTATTTGTCGGTGATGCCTTGGCCAAACGCTTCAAAGAATGTATTATTTTTGAAGATTCAAATCTTTTAATCATCAACAAGCCCAGTGGTATAGCGGTGCATGGTGGCAGTGGGTTGAGTTTTGGTGTGATTGAAGCTTTGAGAAAGACAAGACAAGATTTACCTTATTTAGAATTGGTCCACAGGTTAGATAAAGAGACCTCTGGGTGTCTTTTATTAGCCAAGAAACGCAGTACATTAAGATCAATCCAGGCACTACTTGAGGCCCGCGAAGTTCAAAAAACCTATTGGGCCTTATTGACAGGTCATTGGGCTGGTGAAAAAAAAATAAGAGTCAATGCCGCGCTTGAAAAAAATATATTAAAATCTGGTGAGCGTCTTGTTTCTATCAATGAAGCAGGTAAAGCCTGCGAAACTGACTTTAAACTGCTTGAAAATTATGAAACCTCCTGTTGGATGGAAGTTAGACCAAAAACGGGACGCACACACCAAATTCGTGTACACAGTGCCCATTTGGGCCATGTCATCCTTGGTGATGAAAAATATGGTTCGCTTGCTAAGGATGTCGAAGGCATAGATAATAAATCTAAGAAACTTTATTTGCATGCTCGTTCAATAGGCTTTACCCTAAATGGTACAAGCCACTTTTTTCAAGCAGATGTGGACGATCAGTTTGCCAATACACTTAAGCAGTTGCGTGCAAGGAGCTTAAAAAGCAATGAGTAATCCATATGGTTTGGTCGTGTTTGATTGGGAAGGCACAATTGCAGATACTGTAGGTCAAATTATACATTCAGTGACAGATGAGGCCGATAAACTAGGTTTGGGCAAGGTTGCTCCCATTTCTGTAAATAAATACGTTTCACTGGGATTAGATCAGGCAATTCGAAAATCATATCCTATGAGCTCTAATAGTCAACAAACACAGTTAATGGAAGCTGTTCAACAAGCGCTTTTTAGTCAGAATGCACAGCTGCGTTTAGTTCCAGGTGTTGTAGATTTCATAAAAACATTGCAAGGAGCAAAGGTGAATCTGGCCCTTGCTACAAACAAAGGGCAGTTTTCTTTAACAAGAGCCCTGCAAACCACCGGTTTAGAAAGCTTTTTCAAAGTAACACGCTGTGCCGGTCTTGTGCCAGCCAAACCCTGTCCGCAAATGCTTGAAGAAATTATGGTGGTATTTAACCAAGATGCTGCTGGCACATTGATGATTGGTGATTCGATTACAGATATGGAAATGGCATCCCGTATAAATGTAGACGCCATAGGCATTGATATTTACAATCAACACGAAGTTGATTTAAAAACTGCAGGTGCTAAGGTAGTGTTTCAGGACTATTGGCAATTAGCAGGTTATTTAGGATTTTAAGCGGTGTGGGGTCGTATCATACTAAAAGGGGTGTAGGGCTTGAGTACATTAACTAGTTTGCCTAATTTATTAACCTTGACAAGAATTCTTTTAATTCCTGTTTTTGTTATAGTTTTTTATCTACCTGTTCATGGATCACATGTAGCTGCTGCTTGTATTTTTGCGGTTGCAAGTTTTACTGATTGGTTGGATGGATATTTGGCACGCAGGCTTAAAATGATGTCACCCTTCGGTGCTTTTCTTGATCCAGTGGCTGATAAGTTACTGGTGTCTACTAGTTTGTTGCTCTTGGTTAGTAATGATTACATCAGTTATATCACCATACCTGCCATGGTCATTGTTGGCCGAGAAATAGTTATCTCGGCTTTGCGAGAATGGATGGCTGAAATTGGCAGTAGAGCCAGTGTGACTGTAGGGTATATTGGTAAATTAAAAACACTCATGCAAATGATTGCCTTATCTTTATTAATTGCATTTGAGCCTATGGTTTCCTGGTGGGGCGTACTTGGATTCGTTTTACTTTATGTGTCTGCAATTTTAACTATCTGGTCCATGATAATTTATTTAGCAATTGCTTGGCCTGAATTAATGAAAAAAAATTAAATTTGTTATTGACAGCAAAGTATATTTCGGTAGAATCTCAAGCCTTAGTGATGCGGGAATAGCTCAGTTGGTAGAGCATAACCTTGCCAAGGTTAGGGTCGCGAGTTCGAGTCTCGTTTCCCGCTCCAAATCAAAGCGACACCAGTCGCTTTTTTTATACGATAAATAATAACTACCATTATATATCATCAAGGTGCTTGGCGAACACAAGGGCTGTGTGGCAGAGTGGTCATGCAGCGGCCTGCAAAGCCGTGTACGCCGGTTCGATTCCGGCCTCAGCCTCCATAATTGCCCAGGTGGCGAAACAGGTAGACGCAAGGGACTTAAAATCCCTCGGTGGTAACACCATGCCGGTTCGATTCCGGCCCTGGGCACCAATTATACATTTTGAAATTGTTCGTAGACAGTATAACTGTGTGATGAATTATAAAAAATTACATGACTTCTTCTCTCAAATTTTCTCAACTATTCTTTAGTTTTCAAATTTTAACCGGGCGAACTTTGGGGAAAAAATAGACCCTTAATTAATTCCTTTTAAACTCGCGATCACGGCATAGCAAATGCTGTCTTTTCCTTTAATTTCTATAACTGAATTTGGGGAAATACTGATTCTACTTTTTCCGCTAATTACAGGATAACACTTAGAGTCCACTTTCATACAGGTCTGCTTACAATCTCCTCCAAAACTTGAAATATCAATAATCGCATTACCAGATGGTGCATTACTAGATAATTTTATTTTGAGAGGGGAGTATTCTTTAGTTTTTTTCCAAAATAATTTGGTTGGCCGGAAAAATCATCTATATTATTATTAAATGAAATTAGTAATATGCCACCTTTATCTCTTAAAATTTGCAGATCTCCTGCATTTAAATAAGAAAATATGCTTGGTAGGCCCAGTAAAGAAAAACTATGAGTTGTTGCAACATATTCCAAAACTATGAGTCAGGCAAATGTCCTGATTATCCATAGATGGGGGTTCAAATGCACTAGTTGTTGGTTTAAGACCACTAGGTGGCGGTGCAAAGTAGGTTTGCGTATGCACCAAATAGGAATATCTTCCTGAACCCGCAATATTTTGTACTAAGTTCATGGCTTCAATAGCCTTAAACACAGCGACTTCATAGAGTTTTAAAATTATTCTACCACCTTCCAAGGTTACCCGAACTCTAATAAAAAAAATTTTTTATAATATCTTCTCTGGATTTAGCTCATCTTAGTTGTATTAGATTGGGAGCTTGATCCAGAAAGGTTTAATTTCTTATATTTTCAGTCTTCAGGCTGAGACAATGTTCTATGAGATAGATATTGGCTCAATTTGAGACACTCCGATTGAAGCAGTAAACGCGTTTTTTTACGATGAATACAAACTTTATTGAGAGAATCAAACCCAAGCAAAACTTTATTGTCTCTAATACCAAGCAAGGTTATTTGAACCTTATCATCTATAACTATCGTTTCACCAAGTTTTCCAGTGCAGGTTAACATCATTTATACTCTCTATTTTTGAAGATATTGTTGAATGAATTTGTGTGGTAGGGTCCTAACCATAAGCATCCTTATCAGATCATTAAACCATCATTTTTAAATTTTTCCGCCCAGCAGTGACATTTGTAGGACCGAAATCTTTACCTGTTATATTCTTAAGAGGGTGATAAGGTATCTCAATTACAAAGGATCCTTGATGATATAAAGTGATTATTCGAAGGGTTGGGTTTTGCATCTTTATCCTTATGCGTTGAAATAAATTTCGAATCCTTTAATTTAATTAATTTTACTATTTAAGTAAATTCTACAAAGTGATGGATTACCTTTTAATAGATTATTAACTTAGAATTTTTACAACCAACTTCTTAGGATTTATTTTACAAAATCCTATGCTACATGTTGACTTTATAAGTATGTAATCATAACAATAAAATTGAAATATATAACAATGATGTTATATATGTCAAACAATAATGGTAGATTTAATTGTATATGTTTTAAAATATATAAAATTAAGATACAATTTTGTTTTTGATAATGGTTAGGTAGAATGGGTTCAGAATGTCTTGTTTTAGATAAGGAGCAGCGTACTAGTATTGCTAGAAATTTAAATGCTTTGATGAAACTTAAAAACGTAACTGAAACTAAAATTGCTCAAGATCTTAGAATTCCAATTATGACTGTAAGACGACTATTATCCGGTGAAACGACTGATCCCCGGGTATATACCCTTAAAACAGTTGCTGATTATTTTAATGTTCCTATCGATTCAATAATTGGAATACACAAAATAACACCACCTGAAATGAATTTTCCATCTAAGCCTATGTTTGTTCCTATTTTTAATTGGGAAAATGTAAAAAATGCAAATACTCTTGACTTAAGCCAGTGGCAAGAATGGATCCCTATTACCTTGAGAGGTCATGAAAATTTAAGTAATAATGCATTTGCTTTAGAAAGTAGGCCTTCAATGTATCCACCATTTCATATAGGAACTCTATTCATTTTCGACCCAGCTTTAAAGCCTTCAGACGGTGATTTGGTTTTGGTTAACCTTAAAGAAAATAATAATGAATTGACTCTACGCCAGTTATCAATAGACCCACCTGATTGGCGTTTAAATTCAATAAGTCAGTCTTCAAGTGTGCTGAATTTTTCGAAAGAGCATCATAAAATTATTGCAGTTGTATACTTAACTCTTTTTTACAATAGGAAGACAAAAATATTATAAAGGACGATAGATGAGCTTGTTAAGTCAGCCCTTTAGAAAGACTTTTGCGATTTTTAGCAATTCTTTTTATAGGTCAAGGATAGATAAAGATGTTTTTATTATATATAAAATTGTTGATTCTTTATTTGAAAATATGGAAGAATATTATATAGTACAATGTATCAATACAAAGGCTATTCTTAAATTAAAGATTGAAGAACTTGTATATGATTTTTATATTTTACATGGATTACATCCCATTCAAAGTTGTTTTATTGGTATTGAATATGCAAGAAATATGAAAATTAATAGTATACAAGATTCATTTCATCACAAATTTTCTTATCGTCGTTATGGAGATAACAACTTATTATATCAGGATAGAGCTGGTCAATTAGGGTTTGAAAATGTGAGCGACAGTGAAGTATTTATCATGGACCCACGGGATATTGCACTTTCAAGAGAATTAATTGAAAACTTCGATGCTGCACAAGCATTCTGTATAGGTATATTAGCTGGACTTAAATTAGCCAAACCCTTAAAACAGTATCTTCAAAAATATAAAAATCAATATCACCTATCTATTGTTAAGTGAAATTACATGCTAACTGATTTTGTTCCTTTGCAAACCAAAATCGCACAACCTCTTCAATACTATGTTTTAATTATTTTCTGTATGATCTATATGAGTATAATGTTGTGTAATGCCATTTTAACCAATAGATTTATAGGAAATGATGCCCTATTTGTTTTAGGCGGAACCTTTACCTCTCCGTTTATTTTCATATTGGATGATATAATTGCTGAAATTTATGGTTATAAAATAACTGGCTCAATTATTTTGATTGGTTTCTTAGCACAATCATTATTTGTTCTCATTTGTCAATTGGTGACTAGCGCAGCCCACCCAACGTTTTTTACAGAAGCAGCAACTTATTCAAGTGTCTTGGGGTTGTCATTATTGCGTATTAATATCAGTGGTTTTATAGCTTACATTACTGCCAACCTGGTGAATTCTTACATATTATCGCGTTGGAAAATATTACTTAAAGGTCGGCACTTTTGGCTGCGTAGTTTAGGTTCCTCGACTTTTTCAGAAGCATTGTATTCTTTGATTGCAATTTTTATGATGGAACTAAACTCCATTCCTTTGAAGGATATCTTTAAAGTGGTAGCGATTAGTTTTTCAATTAAGGCCATTTACAGCATTATATTCGCAGGCCCTGCCAATATATTGGTAAATTACTTGAAAAACATTACGGGTATTGATGTTTATGACTTTCCTAAACAATTTACACCGTTTAAATATACAAATAAATATAGAAAAAGTAATCAGGAGCTTGTGTAATGTTAAAAAAAATAGTTTCTGGAGGCCAGTCAGGAGTTGATCAAGCAGCGCTTGCTATGGCAGTTGAGGCAGGGATAAAAATTGGGGGTTGGTGTCCACTTAAAGGATGTGATGAGAATGGAAAAAATATACGTATTAAATACCCTGAATTAAAAGAAGCAAAGACAATTAAACCAGACGAACGTACTCGATTAAATATTGATGACTCAGATGGAACATTGGTTATTGTTCCATTTATGCCTCTACCTAAAACGATTGTTGATGGTACCAAGTTAACCATTGATTATGCGATTGAAAAAAATAAACCACATTTAATTGTAAGCATATCAAACAAGGATGAGGCTGTTGAGCAAATATTATATTGGATAGAGCACAATGAAATACATGTTTTGAATATTGGTGGCCCTAGAGAGTCGAGCTGGCCAGGTATTTATGAAGAAACTTGTCAATTATTAGATGATTTATTCTACTCATTAAAGCCTCAAGATTGTATGAGTAGGCTTTGATTACATGTACTGAGCTGTACATTATATTATCAGGTAGCTAATATCGTGAATAATACCGATAATTTTTTTGTCGAAAATAATACCTAGCTCATCGAAAAATAAAGCTAGGATAGTAATTTATTATGATAAGGCTTAATATTCTTGGAACACAATTTTTATTTTTTTTTCGGTTAACCTTTTAGACAAACAAACAGCTAATAAAATACTTGCTTTAAGAGGTATGAAAGCAGCTGCCAAGATAAAATTATATTTACAATCATAATCTATATTCGTCATAGATTGCCCTGCCCTAGCGCATCGTACCACGAATTCCTTTTTTTGTTGCTTTATAAAGCACCTTACTTACTTAATCTGATACCCTTTTCCATATCCAGCACTTACAATACCATCGATTGAACTCTGATTTATAATACAGTCTAAAAATTCTGCTTCTAGGTCTAAATGTGCATAAAGGATAAAAGTTTTTGGTAAGAAATGGATTGATCTGATGGAAAATTCACTTTCATGGGTGTGTTTATAGAGCCGGTGAACACAATATTTTTTGAGGTATTTACTTCTAATCCAATAAAATAAGCTACATCTTCCATTGCATTAGTTCCCATATGTTGTAACTTTGGTAATACTCAAAACATCCAGTGCATAATAGAATAATAAGATTATTCTATCGCGCATCATAGTGACATTAGGTTTTTATTGTGATGTAATGTGATGCATTGTTCACCTTAATCTGTGTAATATCTTGAATAATAAATCGATTAGAATCACCATCTCGCTTCCTGAAAAAGATCATGCTTATTTACAAGAAATTGCAAATAACAATCAAATTTCACTATCATGGCTTGTCAGAAAAGCTGTTAAAAATTTATTGGAAGATCCTCAACAAAGGAAATTATTTAATGAGCCAAAACTAGTGAGGGACAAATGAAAGTTGTTTCGCTTTTTTCTGGTTGTGGTGGCCTGGATCTTGGTCTCATACAGGCTGGTCATGAGATCATATGGGCGAATGATATAGATGTAGACGCAGTTGCGACATATAGCCTCAATATTGGCTCTCATATAATTCATAGTCCCATAGAAGAAATTCCTTCTTCCTTAATTCCTGATTGCGATATTGTGATTGGAGGCTTTCCTTGCCAAGGGTTTTCACAAGCTAACCTGCTGCGCTTTGAGAGTGATACTAGAAACAAATTATATTTAGAGTTTCTTCGTGTAATTTTGGATAAGCAACCAGCATATTTTATTGCAGAGAATGTGCGTGGTATACTCAGTTTGGCTGGTGGAAATGCAATCAAAAAAATTGAAGAAGATTTTACTTCTGCGGGCTACAGAGTGAAAAAAAAGCTTTTTAACGTAGTTGATTATGGTGTGCCTCAAAATCGTTGGCGGGTCATTATTGTAGGTATACGACAAGATTTACCTGAACATTATGATTATTCATTTCCTTTGCCGACTCATGCGAATTCTAAAAAGAATAAAGATGATAGTTTTAGGCCTTGGGTAGTAATTGGTAATGCTTTGGCTGATATTCCAGAACCAGAAGAGGAACATGGTCTTCCAAATCATATTTACTCCAAGTACAAAGTAACAAATCGTAATTTTACTGGCCATAGAGCCACGGATCCTGAGAAACCATCACCTACCATATTAGCGCGAGGAAATGGAAAAGGTGGGGTTTGTGCTATTCAGCACCCACTGAACCACAGACGTATGTCTATACGCGAACAAGCAATTATTCAAACTTTCCCATTACGCTTTGAATTCATTGGTGGAATGAATTCATGTTATAGACAAGTGGGTAATGCTGTACCTGTCTTATTTGCGAAACATCTTGGAGAAATGCTACCAAAGACGGCAGATTATAGGAGGCATACATAGTGAAGATAGTCTCTCTTTTCTCTGGTTGTGGTGGACTTGATTTAGGATTAACGCAAGCAGGTCATCAAATCATTTGGGCTAATGATATTTTTACCGATGCTTCAGCTACTTATCGTAGAAATATAGGTGCACATATCGATGAACGAGATATAAAAATAATCCCGTCTATGGAAATTCCAAATTGTGATGTGGTAGTTGGAGGCTTTCCCTGCCAAGGCTTTTCAGTGGCAAATATGAAACGGAGTGTTGACGATACAAGAAACCAATTATACAAAGAAATGGTTCGTGTTATTAGTGATAAGAAACCAAAATTTTTTATTGGTGAGAATGTTAAGGGCATGGCTTCTCTTGGTGGAGGTTTTGTACTAAAAAAAATTATTCATGATTTTGAAAATATGGGATACGTGGTTCGTTGGCAAATACTCAGTGCTGCTGATTATGGTGTTCCCCAAACACGTATGAGGCTTATTATCTTTGGAATACGAAATGATATTTCTTGCCCAAATTTGCAGTTTCCTCCAATGCCGACTCATGCGAATCCAGAAAAGGCCGCGCTTTTACAAATGAAGCCTTGGAAAACAGTAGGTGAGGCTCTGTCGCATTTTCCAGAACCTGAGTTAGGGAAAGGCATTCCCAATCATGAATGTTCAAAGTATAAACTTTCATTTAATGGGCATCTTGGCCATCGATTTATTGATCCGAATAAACCTTCCCCTACCGTAACAGGTAGAGGTGATGAAAAAGGTGGGGTAGTAGTTTTACATCATCCTGGTAATCATCGTCGAATGACCGTACGTGAGCTTGCTGCAGTCCAATCTTTTCCGGATAATTTTATATTTGAAGGTACAAAAACATCAGCCTATAGACAAATTGCAAATGCCGTCCCACCTCTACTTGGTAAGACAATTGGTTTTATGTTATGTGAAGCTAAAAAAGCAATGTTAAATAATAGCATTCAAAAAATAGAGCAATTAGCATGATCCCCATTAAGCCATTTGATTCATATAAATGGAGATGGTTGAGCGTGCAACCTACAGAAAGCCTATTAAAGCCACCAGTTTTTTTGGGGGTTCTTCGAGCTTTAGAAAGCTGCGAAGGTTGCTCGCCATCGGATCAGGCTGTTTATGATGCATTATTTAAAGTTGAAATAGAAACAAATTCTCTTGTGAAATTGGCAAGAAATAATGAACGCAATCTTTTAAGGAATTCAGGCCAATATTGGAAAGGAACGGGTCTATTGGTACCTTCTCATGGAAAGATTGAGCTTACATCCTTTGGGACATAAAGTAGCAGAAGGTAGAGTAACACAAGGGGAATTTGCTGCAATTATGGTTCAGCAAACAGTTTTGCCAAATCTGCAGACTTATACGCCTTCAGAATTTAATAAATGGCAAGAAGCTGGACTGGAAATTAAACCATTATCATTGATTTTACAGCTTCTTGATAACCTAGGCGAGTTAGGCATTCAGAATGCTTATTTAACGCCCAATGAATTAATTAAAGCAGTAATTCCTCTCGCGGGTTCTAAAGTTCCTAATAAAGATATCGCTAGAATATTGATGGATATTCGAAATGGCAAAATAAATACTGAGGGATGGCCTAATTGTGCGCCGGAAGCAAATGATAGGCGATTAGCTAGGGAATTTTTATTGTTTCTTGCAAACAATGGGATATGTCGTTTTGTTAGTAAGAAAACTGAGTACGATGGACGGTACTATCTGGATGAGCTTTTTGATGTTAATGCGGTATCTGCACTTACTGAGGCTTCAATTTTCGTAAGTGATAAAGAGGCTAATGAAGTTGTAGAGGCGATTAGAAACTCTCCTCTTCCTTCAATAATAGAACGGCAACGGACTGTGATTACAATATTATCAAGACCAAGGCAACCAATGTTCAGAAAGCATGTTCTCAAATGTAGTGAAAACAAGTGCTTGCTTACAGGTGAGAAAATATCAGAAATTTTAGAGGCTGCCCATATCATCCCAGTGACTAATGGTGGGTCTGATGATAAAGATAATGGTATCTGTTTGCGAATTGACATACACAGACTATTTGACTCTGGCAATATTCGAATACAACCAACTGGGGATTTAAAATTTTCGGATGCAGTAACGGAAAGTGAAAACTATAAAAATTTACCATCAAAAATTAGTATCCCCAATTTTGTTAATATGGCTAATATAGAATGGCGCGAAAAATACTGCTAATAAATTAAAGCAGAGTATATTTTTCATGTATTAATTCGTATCTTCTGAAAACGCAACCAGTATGCTTAATGAAATGAGTAAACTTTTTTTAAAAGAAAAAAACAATTTAACCATCCTTGTCTTCAAATACGATTTTGGATTAATCCAATGCTAGTTTCTAAACATCCAGAATATCTCCCCTACCTCGATAACCCTGGAGGCACCTTTAACTGGCGTTTTATTGCAGGCACTACTCGATTAAGTCCTCACAGCTTTGGTATGACCATAGATATCAACTCTGAATTATCTAATTATTGGCAATGGGATTTAAAAAAAGAAGGCCGTCCAATTGATGAAAATGAACCGCTGGTTTACAAAAATAATATCCCCTGGGAAATTGTTGCTGTTTTTGAAAAAAATGGTTTTATTTGGGGAGGCAGATGGTATCATTATGATTCCATGCATTTTGAATATAGACCTGAGCTTTTAATAAACTGAACAAGAAGTTTTAATATCTTATATATTAATTCTTAAGATATCCAAACACCAAATTTTATAAAGATGCCTGGCTGAAAATAAAATTATGCCTTCGTAGGTTGTAACCTCTTATATGCCACCAAAGTATGCAAATCAAATAAAATATCAGCTGGTTTGAGTGCTCGTTTCTCTTCACCACTTGCTTTTATTTCGACTTCATAGTGGTAAATTGTAGTTGTGGAGCCTTATTTCTTAAGCCTTGAAAGAATTTTGGCTTATTTTGCAGCTAAGTGACTATGTGCACAGTTCGAATTAGTGCTGGAAAACCCCTGGTAACCCTGGCATAATTTTGACTAATTTATTGATTTTGAATATTTAATATGAATGCTTACCTTCTAACCCAGCACATTGATGAGATTAATAATCAAGAATGTATTGATTATTTAGAACGTGGTAAAATCTTATTTTTTCCTGAATACTTTTTTTCAGACGTGCCAGAGCTGTTCCTTTCAGAGTCGATCTTAGACGGTAGCCGAAAAAATATCAGTTATGACTCCCAAAAAAAAACCTTAAGTGCATTCAAAAAAAATAAACAAGGGCTTGAGGAAGAATTGAGAAAAATGATGCAAGCTTATGCCGATTTTTCCTTTCAATTACTTGTCAAAACTTTACCTTCTTACAGTACCCATCTGTGCTGGGGACGCACAAGTTTTAGGCCGGCTCAAATCAAAGGACGTACAACTTCCAAACGCAAGGATGATACACGGTTGCATGTGGATTCTTTTGCTGCAAGTCCCGTAAATGGATTAAGGATTTTACGTGTTTTTTGTAATGTAAATCCTAACAATGAACCACGAGTTTGGAATTTAGGTGAACCTTTTCCACAAGTTCTTGAACGGTTTGCTTGTAAAATCAACACTTATAATAAATTAAAATCCCATGCTTTAAAATGGATTAGAGCCACAAAAACATTTCGAACACCCTATGATCATTACATGTTGGAACTTCATGACAAAATGAAATTAGATGATGAATATCAATCAAATGTTCAAAAAACCCAGGTTGATTTCCCCTCACAAAGCACTTGGATTGTATTTACAGATCATGTATCGCATGCCGCTTTGAGTGGCCAACACCTACTTGAACAAACCTCTTACTTACCTGTGGAAAAAATGGCTTTTCCAGAACATTCTCCCTTAAAACAATGGCAGAAAATAAAACCTGAATTTCATGTTTTCTAATTAATTTTAATTAGAAGATTATCCAAAACAAGAAATAATTAAATTAATTAATTTACTCACAACAAATGGATTCACTTTGCTAATTACGGTAAACTTACAAGGTTTTGATTTTCCAAAGTCCCGGTGGCGCAGCTGGATAGCGCGGCCCCCTCCTAAGGGGCAGGTCGCAGGTTCAAATCCTGCCCGGGACACCAATAGAATCAATGGATCAGGAGGAATAGCCCTATTCATTTTTAACTTTCAGAGTGCATACAGAGTGCAAATTGAATGAGTCAGGATGATTTTTATTGCATGTCTATACAAATAGTTGCTGAGGAACTTCAATGAAGTTAATCGATGCAACAGAAAATTACCTCATACTCATTAATTAAGTTAATACGTCGTTGAAAGATCTATTGGGGCTATGATGATAATTTTATGAGCATATTTCAGATAAAAAATGATTATATTGCGTGAAATTACTCTGTGAAAACCATGCATAAACTTCAATTCACAACACATAGGTTTTTATTGTTTAATAACAATAGTCCAGAGTGCATGGAGTTAGATCATTATTTTATTGATCCTGATTATATGGTAAAGGCTATGGTAAAAATTGTGGGGCTATTTATTAGATCATTTGAACGCTGGATGTTTGAGATTTTACTTTGTGGAGTGACCCTGGTGTTGAAGCATTATAAAAAGATGGGATGCGAAAAGATTGGTGTAAAAAAATCACACCTATGATGCTAAATATCCCTGTTATTTTTAGATATACCTTACAGATTTTGTTGGGCCCTGCGAAGATGTTGAACCATAATGATTAAATTAACCCACCTTGGCTTGTTTCCAGAGTTATTGTCAAATCTGGTGTATGGCATTAGGCAGCCTTCCTGTCTGATTGCTCAACAACCTGTACCCCATCTTCAAATTTTACGTTATTAATAACAAGTGTTAATAGATTAAAACCTTTAATT